>NZ_JBEXOS010000004.1:0-51011 GCF_040611655.1 Streptomyces sp. NPDC006552 | reverse complement strand
CGGGTCCAACTCCGCGGCGGAGCGCGGTGCGTTGAAGTCCCCGAGGAGCACCTGCCGCGCTCCCGGGGCGGCGCGCCGCTCGCTCGCCATGATCCGCCGCGTGTCCGCGACCTGCGCCACCCTTACAGCCGGATCCGGCCGGTAGTCCAGGTGGGTCACGAAGACCTGCACCGGGACGCCGCGCACCTTCAGCGTGACCTCGCCGAAGCCGGGCGCGGGCGCCGGCACGGGGTCCGGGTCCTGCGTGGACAGGCGGGTGATCTCGTGGTTGACGGCGGAGCGGATCGGATACCGGGAGAGCACCGCCACCCCGAACTCGCGCCGCGGCTCCCCCGCGGTCTGCGGATCGAGGCTGTAGATCGGCGCGAACGACACCCGCATCCCGAGCCGGTCCGCCAACTCGCGGGCCACATCGAGGTTCCGGCTGCGCGCGCTCCAGTGGACGTCGACCTCCTGGAGCCCGATCACGTCGGCGTCGAGCGCGCGCAGTGCGGCCTCCTGCCGGTCGAGATCGAAGACGTTGTCCATGCCGGAGCCGAAGTGGATGTTGTACGAGGCGATCCGCAGCGGGACCGGGGTGACGTGCCGGGGCGTGGCGGCGGCGGGCGGGGCCGCGGCGACGAGGCCCAGGAGGAGTGCGGACAGGGCCGTGGAAGACAGGGCTCGCGTGCGCGTCGGCATGGCGGAACCGTACGCCGAAAACTGACTTGTACACCGTATAGCTGTCCTCTTACGGTGTACAGGAAATCACCGGCGACAGGGGGACGCATGACGACCACGACCACTGAGAACACCACGGGGCCCAGCGCGGCCGGCGGACACCCGCAGCGCTGGCTGATCCTGGGCGTCATCTGCCTCGCGCAGCTGACCGTGCTGCTCGACAACACCGTCCTGAACGTCGCGATCCCCTCCCTCACCGAGGAACTGCGCGCGTCGACCTCCGACATCCAGTGGGTCATCAGCGCGTACTCGCTCGTCCAGTCGGGGCTGTTGCTCACCGCGGGCAGCAGCGCGGACCGGTACGGGCGCAAGAAGATGCTCGCCGCGGGACTCGTCCTGTTCGGTGCCGGCTCGCTCGTCGCCGGACTGGCGGACACCACCGGGCAGTTGATCGCCGCGCGGGCCGGGATGGGCGTGGGCGGCGCGCTGCTGATGACCACGACCCTCGCCGTCGTCGTGCAGATCTTCGACGACACCGAGCGGGTCAGGGCGATCGGCCTGTGGGCGACGGTCAACTCGCTCGGCTTCGCCGTCGGCCCGCTCCTCGGCGGCGTGCTGCTCGACCACTTCTGGTGGGGCGCGATCTTCCTCGTCAACATCCCGGTCGCGGTCGTCGGCCTCGTCGCCGTCCTGGCGCTCGTGCCCGAGTCGAAGAACCCGCGCGGCGACCGGCCCGACCTGCCCGGCGCCGTGCTCTCCACCATCGGCATGGCCGCCGTCGTCTACGCCATCATCTCGGGCCCCGGCGAGGGCTGGACCTCCGCCGCCACGCTCCTGCCGGCCGCGGTCGGCGTCGGCGTCATGGCCGCGTTCGTGGCGTGGGAGCTGCGCAGCCCGCACCCGATGCTGGACATGCACTTCTTCCGCGACCAGCGGTTCACCGGCGCGGTCGCCGGGGCCGTCCTGGTCGCGTTCGGCATGGGCGGCTCGCTCTTCCTGCTCACCCAGCACCTGCAGTTCGTGCTCGGTTACGGGCCGCTCGACGCGGGCCTGCGTACCGCGCCGCTCGCCCTCACCGTCGTCGCGCTCAACCTGACGGGCGTCGGCGCGCGGCTGCTGCCCCGGCTCGGCGCGCCCCTGGCCATCGCCGCCGGGATGAGCTGCCTGGCGGCCGGGCTCGCGGCGATCGCGCTGCTCGGCGACGGCTACGGCGGCATGCTGGCCGGCCTGATCGTCATGGGCGCCGGGATCGCCCTCGCGATGCCGGCCATGGCCAACGCCATCATGAGCGCGATCCCGCCGGAGAAGGCGGGCGTGGGCGCGGGCGTCAACGGCACGCTCGCGGAGTTCGGCACCGGGCTCGGCGTGGCGGTGCTCGGCGCCGTCCTCAACGCCCGGTTCGCGGCGCTCGTCCCGGTCGCCGCGGCCTCGCTCCCGGCGGCCCTCGCGGCGGCGGACTCGGCCGGGGAACGGACCCGGGTCGCCGACGCGTTCGCCTCGGGGCTCGCGACCAGTCAGCTGGTCGGGGCCGGCGCGGTGCTCGTCGGCGGGCTGCTCGCCGCCGCGTTGCTGCGGCGGGCGGAGCGGGCCACCTCGGCCGGTGCGGCTTCCGCATAGCATCGAGACGGCGGACGGGCGGGTTCCACGAGGGGCCCGTCCGCACCCGCCGGACCCGAGGAGCCCAGGGAGGGTGCGCCATGGCGAAGGCAGCGCGGATGAGCGTCTGGCTGGAGGACCCCGCGGTCAGGACACCGCGCACCAGGCGCAGCGAGCAGCCGAGCGGCCTGGACCGGGAGCGGATCACCGAGGCGAGCGTGCGGCTGCTCGACGCGGAGGGGCTCGCCAAGTTCTCCATGCGGCGCCTGGCGGCCGAGCTCGGGGTCACGGCGATGTCCGTGTACTGGTACGTCGACACCAAGGACGACCTGCTCGAACTCGCCCTGGACCGGGTCTTCGCCGAGCTGGCCGTCCCCGCGCCGGAGGCGGTCGACGCCGGGGACTGGCGGGTGCACCTGCGCGACCTGGCCGCGAGCTACCGGGCGGTGATCGTGCGCCACCCCTGGATCTCGCCCCAGATGGGCAATTACCTCAACATCGGGCCGAACTCGCTGTCCTTCTCCCGCGCGGTGCAGCGTGTCGTCGCCGCCACCGGGCTCTCCCTGACCCGGCAGCGCGGCGCCATCGCCTCGGTCTTCCAGTTCGTCTACGGCTACGGGACCATCGAGGGCCACTTCCGCCGCCGGTGCGCCGAGGCCGGGCTCTCCCAGGACGACTACTTCCGGGAGGCGATGGCGGTGTTCGAGGTGCCACGGGAGATGGCCGAGGACTTCCGGCACGCCGAGGAGATGGTGGCCGCCGTGGAGGGCGGCCTGACCGTCGAGCAGATGCGCGACATGGACTTCCAGGTCGCGCTCGACCTGCTCGTGGCGGGCATCGAGGCCCTGGTCGCCCAGGAGGCCCGGGAGGACCCGGCGCCCTGAGACCCGCCGGCCCCCCGCGCCGGTATCAGCCCTCTTCGGCCAGCCGCGCCGGGAAGCCGCCGGTGGCGATCGGGCCCCACGCCGCGGGGGTGACCCGGATGATCGACTTGCCCTGCTTCAGCATCGCCTGCCGGTACTCGTCCCAGTCCGGGTGCTCGCCCGAGATGTTCCGGAAGTACTCCACCAGCGGCTCCACCGAGTCGGGGGAGTCGATGACCTCGGCGGTGCCGTCGACCTGGACCCAGGGGCCGTTCCACTCGTCGCTGAGGACCAGCACGCTCACCCGCGGGTTCCGCTTGGCGTTGCGCGTCTTCGCGCGCTCGGGGTAGGTCGACATGACGATCCGCCCCGAGTCGTCGACGCCGCAGGTCAGCGGAGAGGCCTGCGGGGAGCCGTCGGCGCGGGCGGTGATCAGCAGGGCGCGGTGGCGGGGGCGTACGAAGTCGAGCAACTCGTCGAGGCTGACACGGGTGTTGGTCGCGATGTTCGGAGCCATGGACCCAGCCTAAGCCGCACCCGGCCCGCGTGGACGCTCACGGCTCGCAGGCCCGCAGCGCCTCCTCGACGCTGTCGTGCACGGGGATGTCCCGCCGGGTCTGCGCGAGGGTCAGAACCCGGCGCACCGGCCCCGCGCCGGGGGCCGCCACCCGCATCCGGGCACCGTGCCGGTCCAGGAGATGGCGGCGCAGCTGTGACAGCAGCCGCACGCCCTGGGAGTCGACGAAGACGGTACGGGTCAGATCGAGGATGAACTCGCGGCACCGGTCGGCCCGCTCGTCCGCCAGGGCGCACGCCTCCGCGAGCAGCGACGGGGCGTTGCCGAGGTCGATCTCCGCCGGGAACGTCAGGAGGGTGCGGTCCGCGAGGTCGACGGGTGCCAGTTGAACGGGTGCGGGCACAGGGGTTCACCTGCCATGCCGGTACTGGTGGTCGGTCGGTGGACGACGAGCCGCTTCCTGACCCGGTCCCATTCCACCACCGAAGCGGGGGCCCTCGCTGGCTCCCGAGCAAATCCACGTCGTCTTAAGGAAACGGATAGAGTTCTGTACGTCCTGCGCTCGCAGTCGGGAATGTGCTGCGGAGCTCTCCCCGCGCATGCCCTTTTTGGGCATGCTCGCTGAAGAGGTTCGTGGTGGTTGCGCCCAGTTTTCCCGAAGTGCCCTATTCCTCTGCCGGTTTTCAGCTGGCGGAGGCGCTGACCGTTGCCGCGCGTCAGCTCCACGAGCAGTCCGGCCCCGCCGCCACGCTGCGGACCGCCGTACGGCTCGCCGTGCACCTGGTGCCGGGGGTCGAGCACGCCGGCATCGTCACCGTCGGCCGCGACCTCGTGCCCGACTCCGTCGCCTGGAGCGACGACGTGGCCCGCAGCGCCCAGGCGCTGACCGGGATGCCGGGCCACCGGCCCTTCTGGGAGCAGCTGTGGTCCGCGCCCGTCGCCACCCTCGCGGACACCACGGAGAAGAACGGGCCGGGGCAGAGCCTGTCCGTGCTCGGGGTGCGGGCCGTGCTGGCGTTGCGGCTGCGCACCGACCGCAACCGCCTGACGGCGCTCGTGCTGTACGGCCGCAAGCCAGGCGGCCACGACGAGACGAGCCTGCGCGTGGGCCGGATGCTCGCCGCGCACGTCTCCGTCGCGCACGACTCCGCCACCGTCCAGGAACAGCTCACGGCGGCGATGCGCACCCGGGACCTCATCGGCCAGGCCACCGGGCTGCTCATGGCGCGCGAGGGCGTCGACGCGGCCGAGGCGTTCGACCACCTCGTACGGGCCTCGCAGCAGCAGAACATCAAGCTCAGGGAGCTGGCGCAGCGCTACGTGGACTCCGCCGCGCGGCCGCGTGACGCGTGAGGCCCCGCCGCGGCGGCCGGTGACCCGGGCCGGCGGAGCGCCGTCGAGCCGGGGGGAGTCCACCGAACGCCGCCCCGGCCGCAACCGCTCCGCCGGGCGGGCTCAGACCTGCGGCAGGGCGTCGCCCTGGACCGCCTGGATGTCGAGCTCCACCTTCAGCGTCGCGCCGATCGCCGCGATGCCGGCCTGGACGACCTGGTTGTAGTTCATCGCGAAGTCCTCGCGCTTCAGCTCGGCCGTCGCCTTGAAGGCCGCGCGGGTGCCGCCCCAGGGGTCGGCGCCGGTGCCCAGGTAGCTCAGGTCGAGGTCGACCTGGCGGACCACGCCGTGCAGGCTCAGCTCGCCGTGGACGGTCCAGCGGTCCGGGCCGGCCGGCTCCAGCGCGGTGCTGCGGTAGGTGATCTCGGGGTGCGTCTCCACGTCCAGGAAGTCCGGCGACTTCAGGTGGCCGTCGCGCATGCCGTTGCCGGTGTCGATCGACGCGGCCCGGATCACGGCCTCGACGCGGGACTTCTCCACGTCCTGGGCGATGTCGACGCGGGCGGTGAAGTCGGTGAACCGGCCGTGCACGCTGGTGATCCCCAGGTGCTGGGCGGTCGCCGCGACGGTGGAGTGCGCCGGGTCGACCGTCCACGGCCCGGGCGGCGGCAGTTCGGCGCCGCCCTGCCGGGCCAGCACGACCGTGCCCACCTCGGCCCGGCCGGTCGCCGTGACCAGGGCGGTGGAGGCCACGGGGGCGTACCCGACGGCGGTGACGATCACCGTGTAGGGGCCGGGGGTCAGCGCGGCCGCGTCGTGCACGGCGCCCTCGTCGTCGGCCTCGGCCCGCAGCACCTGCGCGCCCGTCATGTCGGTCACCGTGACGACGGCGTGCGGCAGGGCCCACCCGTCCCGCGTACGGATCCGCGCACTCAGTCCCATCAGACACAACTCCTAGCTCAAGTTCTCACACACGTAAGGGAATCGGGGTGACCCCGGACGTGAACGGGCCCCGGCCCGTGACGTCTCGGCCGTCCCCTGCCGTTAACGACGCCACCGGGTCCGGGGCCCATTTCCCACAACCGGTCCGGCAGGCCCGCGCCTCCGCTCGAAGCGCGGGCCGCCCGGTCCGGGGTCTTGCCGGGACTCGCGCGAACTACTCGCCGGGGTGCGAGAGTTCGATGTCGTGACCGTCGACGCCGCTGCCCTGCACGCTCAGGTGCGTGGCCACGGGCGGGTAGCCGGTCGCGATGACGGTGTAGTCGCCGCCGTCCAGGTCGGTGAAGGCGTACGCGCCGTCCTCACCGGTGGTGGACGTCGCCACGACGTTGCCCGCGGCGTCGATCAGGGTGACCCGCGCGTCGTTCAGCGAACGGCCCGCGGCCCGCACGGTGCCCTGCACCTGGGAGCCGGAGTTCAGCTCCAGCTCGACGCGGGTGACACCGGTGCCGCCGACCTCGACGGGGAGCGCCAGCGGGCGGTGGCCCGCGGCGTTCACCGCGACGGTGACCGGTCCCGGCACCAGCTCGGCGAAGGTGAACTCGCCGTCCTGACCGGAGAGCCCGGTCGCCAGGACGTCACCGCGGACGTCGGTCACGATGACCATGGCGCCGATGACGGCGGCCTTGGTCTCGGCGGCCCGGACGACACCGCTCAGGCCGCTGGTGCCGCTGAGGAGGATGTCGTAGGTGACCGGCTCCTCGCCGACCAGGACCGTGGAGGCCTGCGGCTGGTAGCCGTCGGCCGAGGCGATCAGCACGTAGGAGCCGGCGCCGGGGGCGTCCACTCCGTAGGAACCGTCGCCCTGGGCGACCGCGCGTCCCAGCTGGCGTCCGCCGAGGGAGATCAGCGTGACCGCGGCCCGCGGGACCGGGGCGGACTCGGCGCCGCGGACGAAGCCGCGCACCGGGGTGCCGCCGCCGACGGTCTGCGCCGGCGCGTCGCCCGCGGCGGAGGCCACCGCGGCCAGCGGCTGGGTCTGGGTCTGCGGCCCGGCGGCGGGCGCACCCGCGCCGACCAGGCTCGGCACCCGCTCGTCCTGGCCCTGCACGGGCTCAGCGGCGGCGGGGGCGGCGGCTGCCGCCTCGTTCTGCTTGGCCTGGTCCAGGCCGCCCGACGTACGCAGCGGAACCTCCTTGATGAACAGCGTGGCGATGAGAGCGAGCAGCGCGATCGGCGCCGCGATCAGGAAGACGTCGGCGATGCCGTGCCCGTACGAGCTCTCCATGATGGTGCGCAGCGGCGCGGGGAGCGTGGCCAGGTCCGGGATGGCGCCGCCGCCGGTGCCGGCGTGGCCCAGGGCCGCGCCCTTGGGACCGAGGTCGGCGAGGCCGTCCGTCACGTAGTGCGTGATCCGGGTGGCCATGATCGAACCGAGCGCGGAGACACCCATCGCACCACCGAGGGAGCGGAAGAAGGTGACCGTGGAGCTGGCCGAGCCGATGTCCTGCGGGGCGACCTGGTTCTGGGTGCAGAGCACGAGGTTCTGCATCATCATGCCGATACCGAGGCCCATCAGGGCCATGAAGATCGCGACGCGCCAGTACGGGGTGTCGTAGCGGATCGTGCCGAGCAGGCCGAGGCCCGCCGTGATGAGGACGCCGCCGGAGACCAGCCACGCCTTCCACTTGCCGGTCTTGGTGATGATCTGGCCGGCGACGGTCGACGAGATGAACAGGCCGCCGATCATCGGGATCGTCATGACACCGGACATCGTCGGCGACTTGCCGCGCGCCAGCTGGAAGTACTGCGAGAAGAACACGGTGCCCGTGAACATCGCGACACCCACGAAGAGCGAGGCGATCGAGGCGAGCGTGATGGTGCGGTTGCGGAACAGCCGCAGCGGGATGATCGGCTCGGCGGCCTTGGCCTCCACGAGGAGGAAGATCAGGGCGAGCACGACCGCGCCGCCCACCATCGCGCCGGTCTGCCACGACATCCAGTCGTACTTGTCGTCGGCGAAGGTCACCCACAGGAGCAGGGTGCAGACCGCGGCGGTGATGAAGAAGGCACCGGCCCAGTCGACCTTGACGTTGTCGCGCTTGACCGTGGGGAGCTTCAGCGTCTTCTGGAGCACGATGAGCGCGATGATCGCGAAGGGCACGCCGACGTAGAAGCACCAGCGCCAGCCGAGCCACGAGGTGTCGGTGATGACACCGCCGAGCAGCGGGCCGCCGACGGTGGCGACGGCGAAGGTCGCGCCGAGGTAGCCGGAGTAGCGGCCCCGCTCGCGCGGGGAGATCATCGCGGCCATCACGATCTGGGCGAGGGCGGAGAGACCGCCGACGCCGATGCCCTGCACCACACGGCAGGCGATCAGCATGGTCGGGCTCTGCGAGAGCCCCGCCACGACCGAACCGCCGACGTAGACGATCAGGGCTATCTGGACGAGCGCCTTCTTGCTGAAGATGTCCGCGAGCTTGCCCCACAGGGGCGTGGTCGCGGTCATCGCGAGCAGCGAGGCGGTGACGACCCAGGTGTAGGCGGACTGGCCGCCGCCGAGGTCGCCCACGATCTCCGGGAGGGCGTTGGTGACGATCGTCGACGACAGGATCGCGACGAACATGCCGAGCAGCAGCCCGGACAGCGCCTCCATGATCTGCCGGTGCGTCATCGGAGCGCCGGCCTCGGGGGCGGCGCCTCCGTGCTTGGCGGCATGGCTGCCCCGCACACCGGACGGTGTGGATGTTGCCATGGGATTCCTTTTCTTACGTTACGCGGGTGTACGGGTGGTCTGGGTGGGAGCCGGGGCCTGCGCGGCGGCCGGGAACTGCCCGCGGGACGTCGTCGTCCGGCAGTCGCCGAAGCTGTCGCGCAGCCGCGTCATGAGAGCGATCAGCTGGTTGACCTCGTCGTCGGACCAGTCGCTCAGCCGGTCGGCGAGCAGCTCGGTCGTACGGACGTTCAGGTCCTCCATCCGTTCGTGGCCCTCGGCGGTGAGGGTGAGGATGCGCGAGCGCTTGTCGGCCGGGTCGGGGCGGCGCTCGATCCAGCCGCGGTCCGCGGTGTGCGCCACGTGGCGGCTGGCCACGGACATGTCCACCGCGAGCAGCTCGGCCAGCTTGCTCATCCGCATGTCCCCGTACCGCTTGAGCAGGGTGAGGACCGCGGCCGAGCCGCCCGGGCAGTCGGGGGGCAGGATGCGCGCCATGTCCCTCTTGACGGCGCCGAAGGCACTGAGCTGTCGGGCCAGCTCGTCGTAATGACGCTGTGCGGCCACAGCACCTCCTGACGGGAATCTTATTCGTTGCTTAGGGCAACCATAGAAGCAGTTGGTTGCCGCAGGCAAACTAAAAGGGGCGTCCAAGGCTAAAATCACGGCAAAGTCGAGGTGTGCAAAGGTAAAGCCGCAGCTCAGGTCGGCCGCGGGCGGACTGTGGCGCCCGTCGCGCCGATTCGCTAGGGTCCTGCCCCATGGCAACCAACCCCCAGGGCCCGACCCCCGAAGGCAACTACGACCCCGCGGGCAGCACCCAGATGTTCCGCGCCTTCGTCGACGACGGCGGTACCCCCACTCCGCGTGCGCAGGCGGCTCCGGTGAAGTCCGGCCCCGGCACGGGCCTGATCATCGGCATCGTCGTCGCCGTCGTGGTGATCGCCGCGGTGGCGTGGCTGGCGCTCAAGTAGCGCCCGCGCGGCCGCCGCCCCGGCCGCTACGCCCAGTCGACGGAGACGTCGCGGGTCTCGACGTGCATCCCGAGCGGGACGCGCCAGGACGCGACGCACACGGTCCAGGTCTTCTTCTTCTCCTCCCCGGCCCCCAGGGGCACGGGGAGCTTCTCGGCGGACTTCAGGGTCGCCCAGTCGACCCCGAGCGCGCCGATGACGTGCGTCTCGAACGTGACCGTTCCCGAACGCACCGCGCTGCCACCGGAGTTGCGCAGCAGCAGCGTCACGTCCTGGCACCAGCGCCGGCCGGCGTCGGCGAGGACGGGTTCGCTCACCGTGAGGGCGGCCGGGCCCGCGGGTGAGGGCGCCGTGGTGCCGCCCGGGCTTCCCGAGGCCGAACTCCCGTGCCTGGGTGTGGTGTTGCCGCCGGTCCCGGTGCCGCTCCCGCCAGGCGTACCGGCGCCTTCCGTCCCGGACGCCGCTCCGGACGACGCCGACGCGCCGCCCGCCGACGCCCCTGCACCCGAGGTGCCTGAAGCGCCTGGGGTGTCCGAGGCGCCTGAAGTGCCCTCTGCACCGGCCGAGTTGGCCGGGTCTCCTGTGCCGGACGCCTCGGGCGGCCCGGAGGCGCCGGGCGGACTCCCGGAGGGCCCTGGCGGCGCCGAGTCCAGCGGCAGCAGCCGTACCTTCCCGTCGGGCGCGGCGCTCTTGCCGGGGCTCCCGGAGGAGCCCCCGGCGGCGCCCACCGCGACATACCCCTCGGGCCCGTCGCCCCCGCCGAGGGCGGCGACCGTGCCCAGACACACCGTGGCTCCCAGAGCGGCCCCCACGGCGGCCCCGCGCCGCCCTCGCACCCACGTCCGCAGCATCGCGCCAGTGTGTCTGACGGGCCGTCATTTGAGAACCCCGTACGCCCCACGGACCGGCGGGCGCCGGGCGGCCCGGGGCGGGGGTCAGTCCGCGATGAGCCCTTCGCGGAGCTGCGCCAGCGTCCGCGTGAGGAGGCGGGAGACGTGCATCTGCGAGATGCCGACCTCCTCGCCGATCTGTGACTGCGTCATGTTCGCGAAGAAGCGGAGCATGATGATCCGGCGCTCGCGGGGCGGCAGCTTCGCCAGCAGCGGCTTCAGCGACTCCCGGTACTCGACGCCTTCGAGCGCCGTGTCCTCATAGCCGAGCCGGTCCGCGAGGGAGCCCTCGCCGCCGTCGTCCTCCGGGGTCGGCGAGTCCAGCGAGGACGCCGTGTACGCGTTCCCCACCGCGAGGCCGTCGACCACGTCCTCCTCCGAGACGCCGAGCACCACGGCGAGCTCGGGGACGGTGGGCGAGCGGTCCAGCTTCTGCGCCAGCTCGTCGGAGGCCTTGGTCAGGGCGAGCCGCAGCTCCTGGAGGCGCCGCGGCACCCGTACCGACCAGGAGGTGTCCCGGAAGAAGCGCTTGATCTCGCCGACCACGGTGGGCATCGCGAAGGTCGGGAACTCGACGCCGCGTTCGCAGTCGAACCGGTCGATCGCCTTGATCAGCCCGATCGTGCCGACCTGGACGATGTCCTCCATCGGCTCGTTGCGGCTGCGGAAGCGGGCGGCCGCGTACCGCACCAGCGGCAGGTTCAGCTCGATGAGGGTGTCGCGGACGTAGGCCCGCTCAGCACTGGTCGCCGACTGCTCGTCGAGCGTGGCAAGGCGCAGGAACAGGGAACGGGACAGGGTGCGGGTGTCGAGGGAGGCCGACGACACGGATGCCACGGCCGACACGTCCGGCTCCGGCGCCTGGGTGGGCCCGGACGCCGCGGGGGCCTGGGGCGCCTGCGCCGGCAGGGACACCGGGACGGAAATGTCGATCAGCGCGGCGGTCGTGGACGCACTCGCGTCGACGGACGCGCCGGGCGTGAGCGTGAGCACCTTCGAGCTGCCCTGGTCTGCGGACATGCCACCCCCTTGAGGTCGCGGACGGTCGCGGCGGACGCTCCCGTCAGGTAAGAGCGCAGCCTCCACCTGAATACCGGATGTGAGGGAGCGCCAAACTCCGTTCCAGCAGAATGTCACATGTCGGCAACACGCTGTAGTGACATGTCGACATGGAAGGTGCGAATCACCGCAGGACGCAGGGGGTGTGGCGGGTGGTGACGGGGATTTCCGCGGCAGAACGCCGCAGGAGCGGTCTACCCGTTCCAGCTACGCTTCGATCCTGTTTGCGGATCGTAGCCTGGCGAAGCTCCGGGCGAGGAGCCTTGACACATGCATCTGGGAGACACCCAGTTCGGCGCTGATCTGCGACTGGGTGAGGTTGCTGTAGTAGCGCAGCAGCAGGATGCGCTGCTCGCGCTCGGGCAGCTGGACCAGGAGGTGGCGGACGAGGTCGCGGTGTTCGACGCCGTCGAGTTCGGGGTCCTCGTAGCCGAGCCGGTCGAGCAGCCCCGGCATCCCGTCGCCCTCCTGCGCGGCCTCCAGGGACGTCGCGTGGTACGAGCGCCCGGCCTCGATGCAGGAGAGCACCTCGTCCTCGCCGATGCGCAGCCGTTCGGCGATCTCGGCGGTGGTGGGGGAGCGGCCGAAGGCGGTGGTGAGGTCCTCGCTCGCGGCGTTCACCTGCACCCACAGCTCGTGCAGCCGGCGCGGCACGTGCACGGTGCGGACGTTGTCGCGGAAGTAGCGCTTGATCTCGCCCACGACGGTGGGCATGGCGAAGGTGGGGAACTGCACCCCGCGCTCCGGGTCGAACCGGTCGATGGCGTTGATCAGCCCGATGGTGCCGACCTGGACGACGTCCTCCATCGGTTCGTTGCGGCTGCGGAAACGGGCGGCCGCGTACCGCACCAGCGGCAGGTTGGCCTCGATGAGCGCGCCGCGCACCCGGGAGTGCTCGGGGCTGCCCGGCGGCAGGGTCTTGAGCTGGGCGAAGAGGACCTGTGTGAGGGCCCGTGTGTCGGCACCGCGCGTGGACTTCGCGGGCGGTGCCTGAGGCGCAGTACTGGCCGGCACGGTCAACCCCACCTCTGTATCCGTCAATTCATCGGTCAAAAGCGGTCATAGCATCACAAGACATGTGCACTGTGTGCAAGCACCGTATAACTCCGTGTTGACGGTCCGGTCGGTACAGATGGTGATCGGGACGGAAAAAGCCCCCCGCCGTCGAGGGCGAGGGGCCGTTTGGCCGTACGGCCGGGGAGCGCGGGGGCGCGGGCTCAGAACGCGTAGTCGGCGACCACCCACGTGGCGAACTCCCGCCACAGCGCGACGCCCGCCTGGTGCGCGGGGTGTTCGAGGTAGCGCGTCAGCGCCTCGGCGTCCCGCACCGCGGAGTTGATCGCGAAGTCGTACGCGATGGGCCGGTCGCTGATGTTCCACCCGCACTCCCAGAACGTCAGCTCGGGGATCTGTCCGCCCAGCGCCTGGAAGGCGGCGACGCCCTCGGCGACGCGGGGTTCGTCACGGCTCACGCCGTCGTTCAGCTTGAACAGGACCAGGTGGCGGATCACGGCAGTGTTCTCCTGCGGGGGTTCGGGGCTACTTGCCGCCGTTGGCGACCCAGGTCATGAAGTCGCCGATGGACCGCGCGGCGGACGAGACGCCCTCGAACCCTATCTGGACGTAGTCGGCGGCCTTGGCGGGGTCGGTGATGACCACGTAGAGCACGAAGACGACCACGACGAACAACGCAATTTTCTTCGGCTGCACTACGTTCGGCCTCCCCGTGCCCGCGCCCGTGCCACTTCTGTTCCCCATGTGGCCCCTGTTGCGGGCGCGAGTCTACTCGTCCGCATGTTCGCCTGGGTCGCAGCACCAACGGCCCCTGCGGAACAGGCGCTTACGGGCGTCCGTCCGCGCCGGGACAGCCGGCCAGGTACGCCGCGATCTCCTCCCCCGTCCACGCGCCCGCCTCACCCAGCCCCGCCGCCAGAAGGCGCAGATAGGCGGGGGCAGGCGGCGCCCACGGCACCTCGTCCATCGACCAGGGCGCGGTGAAGGTCAGCACCGGCGCCCCGTCGAGCCGCCCCGCGCAGACCAGCGTCTCGTACCGCCCCGGCCCCAGCACCGCGCGGCCCGTCGTCAGCACCCCGGACAGATCGAGCTCCCCGCCCGGCTCCCGGTACATCTCCTGCGCGGCGATGTCCGCGAACTGCTGGGCCGTCACCAGATGCGCCCGCGCCAGGACCCGGCCGGCCGCCCCAGGGTCGTAGAAGGCGCGCCCTCCGCCCCACACCGGCGACCGCGTCGCGAAGTACATCCGCCCCGCAAGCTCCACCGGCACCGAGCGCACCGGCAGCGTGGTGTCACGACAGCCGGGGCAGCTCCGCGCGGCCCCTGCGGGCCGCCCGCCCCGGAGGTACACGGCGAGCCGCTCCAGGCGCATGTTCGAACCGTACGAGGCGTACCAGACCCGCCGCGGCGAACTGCCGCCCGGCGGCGCGGGGTCGAGGGGCCGGGGCGTGATCATGCGTGCTCGCTTCCGTGGCGCCGGGGACGGACAGCACGAAGGGCCCGGTCCACTGGACCGGGCCCTTCTCTCTGCGGTAGCGGAGGGATTTGAACCCTCGGTGAGTTTCCCCACACTCGCTTTCGAGGCGAGCTCCTTCGGCCGCTCGGACACGCTACCGAGAGAGATCCTAGCCCAAGGTGGGCCGTGGTCTGAAATCCGTATCCCGGAAGAAACGCGTGAGGAGCGAGGCGCACTCCTCGGCGAGGACTCCGGGGACGACTTCGGGCCGGTGGTTGAGGCGCCGGTCGCGGAGCACGTCCCACAGGGAGCCGGCCGCACCGGCCTTCTCGTCGCGGGCTCCGTAGACGACGCGGCCGACCCGGGACTGGACGAGCGCGCCCGCGCACATGGTGCACGGCTCCAGCGTGACGACGAGCGTGCAGCCGGTCAGCCGCCACTCCCCGACCGCCGCCGCGCCCCGCCGCACCGCCAGGACCTCGGCGTGGGCGGTGGGGTCGCCGGTCAGTTCGCGTTCGTTGTGCGCGGCCGCGAGCACGCTCACCCCGTCCGGCGCCAGCAGCACGGCGCCGACGGGCACGTCCCCGCCCGCCGCGGCGAGCCCGGCCTCGGCCAGCGCCTGCCGCATGGCGGACGTCCAGGGATCGCGTACGGGATCGGGCACGGGTCCGAGGCCGGGTTCGGAGTCGGGTACGCGGGGTTCGGGGCCGGGCGCGGGCCCGGGGGATTCGGGGGGCGTCACGTCCCGGAATCTATCCCCGCCCGCTCACCGCACCGTCTCCAGCACCTCCGAGGCCCCCAGCGCGTCCGCGATCTCGCTCAGCGCGTCCACGCCGTCGAGCGCGAGCAGCTCCTTCTCCGGGACGCCCAGGTCGGCGAGGATCCCGGTGTCCCCGATCGGCCCGGGAGGCACGATCTCCGCGCCCGGGCCCTCGCTCCCCTCGTCCTCCTCGTCGTCGGCCGTCCTCGTGTCGCCGTCCTCCGTACCGTCCAGGTCGAGGGCGTCCAGATCGACGTCGAGGTCGTCCGGTTCCTTTCCGAGCAGTTCGTCGGTGAGCAGGATCTCGCCGTAGCTGCTGCGGGCTGCCGCGGCGGCGTCCGAGACGTAGATGCGAGGGTCCTCCTCGCCGTCCACCCGGACCACGCCGAACCACGCGTCCTCCTGTTCGATGAAGACGAGGACGGTGTCGTCCTCGGCGCCGGCCTCGGCCGACGCCTCGCGGGCCAGGTCGGACAGGTCCGACAAGGTCTCCACGTCGTCGAGCTCTGTGTCGCTCGCTTCCCACCCGTCTTCGGTGCGCGCGAGCAGTGCGGCGAAGTACACCGTGACTCTCCCACTGGTCTCAGGTGCCGGTCGGGGGTCCCCCCGGCGGAGGCTTGGAGGCGGGGAGCGCCGTTCACGCCCCGCCCACTCGGAATCGTGGCAGAAAGTACGGCTCCAAGAGAGGTCTTCCGCACGCTGTGTTGGTGGCGCGCCCCCGGCGGGCGGGTCTCTTGTGAGGCCTGTCACCTGTATGTCACCGCCGGGTCACCAGCGAAACGTGCGCATCCTCATCTGCCGGCGCATCCGCGCGGCCCGCGCGCGGCGCGGCTGGACACGGGCCCGCAGCTCGCGCGCCTCGGTCAGCTCGCGCAGGAACAGGGCGCGCCGGCGCCTTCGTTCGGCGTCCGACTCCATGGGCTCGCCGGGGACCGGCCCCCGGACGGGCCGCCCCTGACGCTCCTGGTCGGGCATCGCCTCATCACCACCCCTGTCCCGCGCCGTCGACGAGTTCCCTCCACTTTCCCCCCGCTGCGCCGCTTGATGCCACCGCACGCGGGGAGCCCGGGCCGTGGCCCCCGGTTACTGTTGGGGACATGCGGATTCACGTCGTCGACCACCCGCTGGTGGCGCACAAACTCACCACGCTGCGCGACCGGCGCACCGACTCCCCGACCTTCCGGCGCCTCGCCGACGAGCTGGTCACCCTGCTCGCGTACGAGGCGACCCGGGACGTGCGCACCGAGCAGGTCGACATCGACACCCCGGTGTCGCGGACGACCGGGGTGAAGCTGTCGTACCCGCGTCCCCTCGTGGTCCCGATCCTCCGTGCCGGGCTCGGCATGCTGGACGGCATGGTCCGCCTGCTGCCGACGGCCGAGGTGGGCTTCCTCGGCATGGTCCGCGACGAGGAGACGCTCCAGGCGTCCACGTACGCGACCCGCATGCCGGACGACCTCTCCGGCCGCCAGGTCTACGTCCTGGACCCGATGCTCGCCACGGGCGGGACGCTCGTCGCGGCGATCCAGGAACTCATCAAGCGCGGCGCGGACGACGTCACGGCCGTGGTGCTGCTGGCCGCGCCGGAGGGTGTCGAGATCATGGAGCGGGAGCTGGCGGGGACGCCGGTGACCGTGGTGACGGCCTCGGTCGACGAGCGGCTGAACGAGAACGGCTACATCGTCCCGGGCCTCGGCGACGCGGGCGACCGGATGTACGGCGCGGCCGAATAACCCCGGCGGGCCGGACGGGTTCCGGGCCACGTCAAGAGCCGCGGTCGCGGCTGCTCGGTCTTCGAGCGGCCGCGACCGCGGCTCTTTCATGACTGCTCGCGACTGCGGGCGGTTACGCGCAGGTCGGCGTCGCGGAGGGGGCCGGCTTCGGCCGGGACAGGGCGGTCAGCGCCTTGTCCGCGGCGGGCTTGGCGGTCAGTGCCGTGAACTTGGTGCCGATGATCAGGTCGACCTCGGCGGGGGCGGTCCGTCCGTCGGTCTTGTGCTCGGCGGCCGTGAGCTGGGTGCCGAGCACGGGCAGCGCCGTGTCGGCCGCCGTCCTCGCGCCGAGGAGTATGCCGACGCCCTTGACCTTCTTGTCGTACGCCTTCGGGGCGTTGCCCACGTCGCCGATGGTGAAGCCGCGCTTCTTCAGCTCGTCGGCGGTCTTCTTGGCGAGACCGCCGCGCGGCGTGGCGTTCAGGACGTTCACCTTGATCTGGGCCGGGGCGGGGAGCTTGCCGGCCGTCGTCCGCGCGGCGGCGGGAGACGCGCTCGCCCGCTTCGCGCAGGGGGCCGGGCCCGCGGCCGTGGCCTTGTCGCCGCGGGTGAAGACGTGGAAGAGCTGTAGCGATCCCCAGCCGATGAGACCGATGACGGCGAGGGACGCGACGACGGCGAGCACGATCCTGCCGCGCGGGCGGCCACGGCGCATCCGGGGGTATTTGTCCCCCGTGATGCGGTACTTGCCGCCCATGCCGGGGGGAGTGAGCATGCTCATGAACGCAGCGTAATGCCGCCTGGCGGTGATGCCTATTAAATGATCACGATACGGCGGTCAGGCCAACCCGAAAGGGCCAATGCGGGCGGTGAGCCGCGGGCGCTGAGGCGCTGTCAGGCGTCCCGTCGGGCGCCGCGCCGGGTCTCGTCAGCCGAGTTCGAGCACGCGGGCGTGGAGTACCTGGCGCTGCTGGAGCGCGGCGCGGACCGCGCGGTGCAGGCCGTCCTCCAGGTACAGGTCGCCCTGCCACTTCACGACGTGCGCGAAGAGGTCGCCGTAGAACGTGGAGTCCTCGGCGAGCAGCGTTTCCAGGTCGAGCTGGCCCTTGGTCGTCACCAGCTGATCGAGGCGGACCGGGCGCGGCGCGACGTCCGCCCACTGCCGGGTGCTTTCCCGGCCGTGGTCGGGGTACGGCCGGCCGTTTCCGATGCGCTTGAAGATCACACGGAAAGCCTACCGGGCGAAGCTCTCCGGGCGCAGCCATGGAGACGGCGTGCGGTTCCGGGAAATAGTGCCGTGAATGTGGATGAAAGGGGAAGAGTTCCGTCCGTGATGGGGACCTGGGCAGGGCCACGGTGAGTTGTCGGCGGACGGTTCGTGGGGGGCGGCGGGGTCGGCCCGTTCGGGGGGCGGGGTGTTGCCGGGTTGACGCGCCGGGGCGGCCGGTCGCCGTTCGGGGTGGCGGCCCGCCGTCCGTCGGTGGTGGCGGGCCGGGCGCCGTTGCGGGTGGCGGCCCGCCGTTCGTCAGTGGGGGTTCTTCTCCTGCGGGGGCCGGGAGTCCCGGGAGTTCTTCGCCGGGGGCGGGGTCGCCGCGGCCGCCCGGCTGTCGCGTGCGGCTTCCGCGCGGAGCAGGGCGCGCAGCAGGGCGTACGGGTCCTTGGGCATGAGGGGGTCGTCCTTCCGAGGTCGTGCGGCGATACGTGACGGGTCCGGGGCGGGACCGGTCAGCAGCGCAGGACGACGGTGCGCAGGACGAGCGTGCGCAGGGCGCGGTGGGACGGGCGCCCGCCGGGCCCGGCGGCACCGGAGCGGGGCGGGGTCGCGGGAGCCGGGCGGCGGCGCGGACCGGCGGGGAGCCGGGTGGGGTGGCCCGTCGGGAGACGGAGCGCGGCCTCGGGGATGTCGTGCTGGAGTTCACCGGCCTCGGCCGAGACCACGGCGGCGGGGGGTGGCGCGGCGGCGAACGCGGGCGCGGCCGCCAGCGGCGCGAACAGCAGGGCGAGGACGAGGACGAGCGCACGGACCCGGCCCCGGGCGGGGTGGCCCGGGGCGGCGGTCGGCGGGGCGGCGCTCATAGAACGTCTTGTCCCACGCCCGGGCCCCCGGCGTGCCCTCCGGACCGGCAGAACCGCCCTCATGGGCTACGGAGGCGGCCCCGACCGCGAGGCGGCCCGCCGGGGCCGCTCCACGCAGCCTTAGGTTAGGCTACCCTAAGAAATGGGGAGAGGGAGTGGGGTAAGCGTGAACGTGCCCGGCGCGGCCGACTTCGAGATCTTCCGGGACGACTGGGGCGTGCCCCACCTGCGGGCGGGCGACGCCTCCGCCCTCGCGTACGCCCAGGGTTATGTGACGGCCGTCGACCGCGGCTGGCAGCTGGAGGTCGAGCGGCACCGGATGCTCGGCACGTCCGCCCGGCTGCTCGGGGTGGCGGCCCGCGGCTGGGACACGTTCGCCCGGCGGGCCCGGCTCGCGGACACCGCGCGGCGGTGCCTCGACGCCCTGGACGCACCGACCCGGGCCTGGGTCGGCGCCTACGTGGACGGCGTCAACCACGGACTCGCCCGGCAGGGCGCCGCCGCGCCCGAGTTCGCCCGCGTCGAGGCGGCGCCGGGTCGCTGGGAGGCCTGGACGCCGCTCGGCGTGTGGCTGTCGACGCACGTGCTCTTCGCCGGGTTCCCCGCGAAGCTGTGGCGGGACGAGGTCGTCCGGCGGCTCGGGGCGGACGCCGTCGCGCTGTTCGCCACCGACGGGCCCGGCACGGCGGGCAGCAACGGCTGGCTCGTCGACGCGGCCCGCGGCGCGGACGGCGGGGCGCTGCTCGCCGGGGACCCGCACCGGTTCATCGAGGACCCGGGCGTCTACCAGCAGGTACGGCTCGCCTGCCCGGAGTTCGACGTCGTCGGGCTCGCGGTGCCGGGGGTGCCGGGGATCGGCCACTTCGGGCACGCCGGCCCGGTGGCCTGGGCCATCACCAACGCCATGGCCGACTACCAGGACCTGTACCGCGAGCGGCTGCGGCGCACGGCGGGCGGCGGCGTGGAGGCCCTCGGCCCGGACGGCTGGCGGCCGGCCCACGCGCACACCGAGGACGGTGTCGAGGTCGTCGAGACCGACCGCGGGGTGCTCATCACCGGCAGCCCCGACGAGGGCGAGGGCATCAGCCTGCGCCAGCCCGCCCGCGTCCACGCCGACCTGGGCTTCAGCGCCCTGCCCGCGCTGCTGCGCGCCCGTACCGTCGCGGACGTGGACCGCGCCTTCGACCGCTGGGCCGAGCCGGTCAACGTCGTCCTGGCCGCCGACACCGAGGGCGGCCTGCTGCACCGGGTCGCGGGCACCGTCCCCGCGCGCGACCCGGAGAACATGGTGCGCACCGTGCCCGCCTGGGAGGAGCGGTACGCGTGGCGCGGCCGGCCCGAGCCGCTGCCGCGCGCCGGGGTCGACGGGATCGCCGTCATGGCCAACGAACGCTCCCTCGCCGCCCCGCTCGGCGTCGAGTTCGCGCCCCCGCACCGGGCGGACCGCATCCGGACGCTGCTGGAGGAGCGGACGAGCTGGCGGGCCGGGGACATGGCCGCCGTGCACACCGACACCGCGCTCGCCTCGTGCGCGCCGCTGCTGGCCCTGGTCGAACGGCTCGACGGGCTCTCCCCGGCGGCGGCCGCGCTGCGGACGCGGCTGCTGAACTGGGACCGGCGCATGGCCGCGGGCAGCGTCCGGGCGGCGGCGTACGCGCGGGTGCGCTCCCGGGTCGTCCGGCGGCTGGCCCGGCACGAGCTGTTCGCGCCGCTCGCGGACCTGGCGCCCGCCTACCCCGAGGTGTTCCGGCCGTGGCTCGCGCTCGTGCCGCGGATCGCGTTCGCCCTGGAACACCTGCTGGCCGGCGAGCGGCTGCCGGAGGCGGACCGGCTCGCCGCGGTGCGCGCCGCGGTCGAGGAGAGCGCGGGCGAGCCGGACACCACCTGGGGCGAGCTGCACCGGCTCGCGCCCTGGCAGGCGCTGCCGGACCCGGACGCCGCCCGGCCCTGCCTCGACGGCGACCACGACTGCGTGCTGTCCACGTCGAGCGTGCCGGGCCTGACCGACCTCAGCGTGCGCGGCCCCGCCGCCCGTTACGTATGGGACCTCGCCGACCGCGAGAACAGCCGCTGGATCGTGCCGCTCGGCGCCCGCGGCGTCCCCGGTTCCGCCCACCACCGGGACCAGCTCCCGCTGTGGCTGCGCGGCGAACTGGCCCCCGTAGTCACCGACTTCGACCGCCTCAGCAAGGAGCACCGCATGCCCGACACGACGACGGACGACACCACGACCGGCGAGCCGGGCGGGTACCCGGGCGCGTACGAGGAGACCGTCGAGGGGCTCGGCACCTTCCGGCTCACGCGCGTCGACCCGGCCGGCGCCGACATCGACGTCCTGCACGGCTGGGTGAGCGAGGAGCGGGCCCGGTTCTGGGGGATGACGGGCCTCGGCCGGGACGACGTACGCGGCATCTACGCGCACATGGCCACCCTCACCACCCACCACGCCCACCTCGTACGGCTCGACGGCGTCCCCGTCGCCCTCTTCCAGACGTACGAACCCGGGGCGGACCGGGTCAGCGAGTGCTACGAGGTGCGCGACGGCGATATCGGCGCCCATCTGCTGGTCGGCCCCGCCGGGGCGGGCCGCGCGGTGCACGGGTTCACCGAGGCGCTGGTGCGGGTGCTCGTCGCGTACGCGCTCGACCGGCTCGGCCGCAAGCGGATCGTGGTCGAACCGGACGCCCGCAACGACAAGGCGATCGCGCTGTTCACGCGCGCGGGGTTCGAGGTCGCGGGCGAGATCGTGCTGCCCGAGATCGACCTCCCCGAGGTGTATCTGGCGCAGAAGCGGGCGCAATTGGCGTTCTACAGCCGGTGACCCGCCGCGCTACGGGGTCAGGCGCTCAGCCGCGGACGATCAGCAGGACCGAGGCCGTGACGCCGATGACGACGATGACCCCGCGCAGCACGGCCGGCGGCAGCCGCCGGCCGATCCGGGCGCCGAGCAGGCCGCCCGCCGTGGAACCGGCGGCGATCAGCGCCGCCACCGTCCAGTCGATGTCGGCGACGGCGATGAAGACGACGGCGGCGACGCCGTTGACCAGCGAGGCGAGGACGTTCTTCGCGGCGTTCAGCCGCTGGAGGTCGTCGCGGAGCACGGCACCGAACATGCCCATGAGCAGGACGCCCTGGGCCGCGCCGAAGTAACCGCCGTAGACACCGGTGCCGAGGACGCCGAGCCACATCGGTACGCCGCCGTCGGCCCGCCCGCCGGCCCCCCGCCGGTTCCGCGTCCAGCGGTTCAGCCGCGGCTGGAGCAGGACGAGGAGGCAGGCGGTGAGGATCAGGACCGGCACGACGGCCCGGAACGCGGCGTCCGGCAGCCGCAGCAGGAGCACGGCGCCGACCAGCCCGCCGAGCAGCGAGGCCGCGCCGAACCGGACCAACCGGCGGCGCTGGCCGCGCAGTTCGCGCCGGTAGCCGTAGGCGCCGCTGAGCACGCCCGGGACCAGGCCGACATTGTTGGAGACGTTGGCGAGGACCGGCGGGTACCCGAAGGCGAGCAGCGTCGGGAACGTGATCAGGGTGCCGGACCCGACCACGGCGTTCATTCCGCCCGCGGCGACCCCCGCGGCGCCGATCGCCACTGCTTGCATTACGTCCACGCGGTCACTCCGTGCTGGGAACGGGTCGGCACCCGGCGGGAGTTCGCGACCTCCGCACCGGGTTGCCGCCCTGGGCCGGCCTGGCAGGATCGTGCTCCCGGCCTCAGCCCCAAGTCAATCCTCGGGTCCCCTTGTACACCTCCAAGCGGTAACTTGGGCCGCGTGACCCTCGACGACCTCCGCGTCTTCGTCGCCGTCTGCCGGGCGGGCAGCCTCAGCGCTGCCGCCCGCGAGCTGTCCTGTACGCAGTCGGCGGTGAGCCAGCACGTCAGACGGCTGGAGAAGGAGGTCGGTACCGGCCTCCTGGAACGGCACCCGCGCGGCGTCGTGCCCACCCCCGCGGGCCACATCCTGCGCGCCGCCGCCGCCGACGGACTCGGCACCCTCGACCAGGCGCTGCGCCGCCTCGACGAGCTGGCGCGCGGGGAGAGCGGCTCGGTGCGGGTGACGACGGGCGCCACGTCCGTGCGCCACTTCATGGCGGCGGCGATCGTCGCGTTCCGGCGTACGCATCCGCTGGTCGGCCTGGAGTTCCAGACGGTCAGTTCCAGCCGCGGCTGCTTCGAGGCGCTTGCCGCACACGACCTCGACCTGGCGTGGATCACCCTGGGGGCGCCCGAACGCGGCATCGAACTGCGCCCCGTGGTCGAACTGCCCTGGGTCCTGGCGGTGCGCGAGGACGACGCCCTGGCGCCGGGCCCGTCCGTCGGCCCCGAGGAGCTACGGGGGTCGGGCCGGCTGATCCTGCCGCCCGTCCGCTCCACGTCCCGCGCCCACCTCGACGAGCGGTTCGCCGAACTGGGCCTGCCGGGCGGCCCCGCCTCCGGCCCCGGCACCGCCGACTGGGACACCGCCGTGCACCTGGCCGAGCTGGGCCTCGGCCACGCTCTCGTCCCCGACCTCCCGGGCCTGCGCGACCCCGGCGGCGCCTCCGCCCCGGGCCTCACCCTGCTCCCGGTCCCCTGCCTGCCCCCGCTCCGGGTCGGCTGGGCGGTCCGCCGCTGGTCCGCGCTCTCCCCCGCGGCCCGCGCCTTCGCGGACACGGTCGGCCACACCTGCCCGGGCCGCACCCCGACCCCCGGCTGAACGGGCCCGCGCGCGCAGCGGCCCGACCGCTCTTACCCGGTCGGGCCCCGACACCCGGCTGCACGGCCGGCCCCGCGCCCGCCGACCGGTTCCCCTGAACCGATCGGCTGACGCCGCCTCGCCCCCGGCGCCCGTCCGGGCCACGCTGGGCCCATGACGACGACGTACGACCTGACGACCCTGCCCGACGAACATCTGGCCGCCGCGCACCGCGACGCGCATGGCCGCAGCGCCGAACTCCTCGTCCGCGAGGACCCCCTGCGCCAGAGCGTCATCGCCCTGACCGAGGGCACGGCCCTGGACGAACACAACACCCCCCAGGCCGCCACCCTCCTCGTCCTGCGCGGCCGCGTCCGCCTCACGACCCACTCCGACACCACGGACCTCGCGGCGAACGAACTCCGCGCGATCCCCCAGGAACGGCACGGGCTGCTGGCGCTGACGGACGCGGTGGTGCTGTTGACGGCGGTGATGGCCTGACCCCGGGGGCCGGGGGCCGGGGGCCGGGGCCGGGGCCGGGCCGTCCGACCGTCAGGCCGGGACCGTCGCGTCGGAGGACCGGACGGTCGGCCGTGCTGTGGGCTGCGCGGCCGGCTGGGAGGGCCGGGCCCGGCGTACCGTGCGCCGGTCGAGTTCGGCGAGGTGGGTGACCACGGTCCCGTAGAAGCGGTCCACGCAGTCGTCGACGCTGCGGATGAAACCGGACTCGGCGTTGCCCCGCGTCCCGCCCATCCCCTTGAACAGGGACAGCCGGAACCCCGTGATCGGGGCGCCGTCCCTGGGCAGCAGGTCCCCGGGTTCCGGACGCAGCCGCTCCAGCGTGCTGCGCGGGCCGCCGCCGGTCTCGGTCAGCGTCTCCACATGCAGGTCGGCCGGGGCCAGTGCCAGGGCTCTGAGCAGCCGCTTCGCGGTCGACAGGGGGTAACTCCCCTCGGGCGGCGGCACGTCGATCGAGGTCCGCAGCTTCCCCGTCCGCAGATCCGCGGTGATGGCGAGGACCCCGGGCGATCCGTCCACCCGCAGCTCCGCCGAGAGCCGGCCCTCCTCGCAGAGCCGCTGCGCCAGCGCGGCCCGCCGGGCGCCGGGGTCCCCGCCGCGTCTGCTGCGCTGCACGGGAAGCGCCTTCTGGCCCAGCTCCCCGCCGAGACGCAGACAGACCTGCCGGATCAGCCGCTCCCAGCTCTCCACGACCTCCACCGCGCGGGGATCACCCTGGCAGAGCGTCTCCAGGTCGATCGCGTTGCGCACCGGGACCCAGGTGGGTCCCATGTTCTGGAAGCCGTGGCAGCCGGAGTTGTCGTGCTGGAGGTAGTGCAGCAGCTCCTGGAGCAGCCAGGCGTGCGCGGCGTTGGCGACGCCCTCGTGCCGGATCAGCATCTGGGCCTGATGCGCCACCTCGGCCCAGGACAGGTGCCAGAGCGACACCTTGTGCTTGCGGCGGCCGTCGGTCTTGATGTCGACCAGGGGACTGCCTTCGAGGGCCACGTCGTTGGAGAGCGTGATGACCGCTTCGTAACCCCGGCGGGCGGCGATGTCGACGTAGTTCTGTACCTGCTCGGCCTTGAGCGGGTTCCCGTTGGTCTTCGTCTCCAGGAGCGCGGTCCACAGCTTGCCCGCGCGTTCCACGCGGATCACGCCGTCCGGGCGCTTGGGGGTGTCTCCGTGGGGCAGCGAGACCTCGGTGAAGGTCTGCAGCCGGCCGGCCGGAGCGCCGAAGCCGGCCATGAGCCGGCGCCCGAACTCCGGGACCTCCGTCATCACGGCGAGCAGCACCGATGTCGCGCGCACCTCCCGCTCCTTGTCGCTGCGGAAGGACGGGACGGGGAAGAGCCGGGCAGGCCGCCACGCGTCGTTCTCCGCCAGGGACTTGGCGGCGGCCTTGGGCAGCGTGACCTTCTTCTTCGCCGTGCGGGCGGTGCGCTTGCGGGCCGGAGCGGCGGGGTCCGCGGGCGCCGCCTCGACGGGCCCCGGCTGGGCGGGCGCCGGCTGGGCGGGCAGCGCCGGCATCGGCGCCCGGCCGCCGGGCAGCACGGGCGCGTCGGCGGCGCCCGGTGCCCCGGCGGCCGCCCCGCCCCGGCCCGACCCCGCCGCCGTCTCCGTGGCCCCGGCCACACCTGTAGCCGCACCGGTATCCGGATCCGCAGGCGTACCGGGGTGTGCGTCCGTGTCGCCGCCGGCATCGGTGTCATCGACGATGTCGATCCCGAAATCGGTGGCCAGCCCCGCGAGCCCGGTCTCGTACCCCTGGCCGACGGCCCGGAACTTCCACTCGCCCGAGCGCCGGTACAACTCGCCGAAGACGAACGCCGTCTCGATGCTCGCGTCGCCGATGGAGAACCCGAGCAGCGCCTCGCCCGACTGGTCGCAGAGCGTCAGCCGCAGGTCGTCCAGGTCGCCGAAGACCGAGGACCCGTACTGGCTCGCCGCCAGGACGACCCGGGAGACGTCCGCGGGCATGGCCGCCAGATCGAGGCCGATCCGGTCCTCGCTGCCCTCGTTCGTGGGCGACTTGCCCAGCAGATGCACGGTTCCGTCGGCCGCGGACGGATGGTTGTAGAAGTAGAAGTCGTCCTCCCCGCGCACCTTGCCGTCCGGCCCGAGCAGGAGCACGGAGACGTCCGCGTCCCCGTCCCCCGCCGTGCTGCTCCAGCTCAGGCTCACGGTGACCGAGCCGGTCTGCTCCCCCAAGGACGACAGACCGACATTGGCCCCTTTGGACATCTCGTACACGTGACCCCCCTCGCGCCCCACCGCGTCACGGACACGGTGCATATGACGCACGGTAGCGCCCGAAGCGACGATGTGAGGAGGTGATGTGAAGGTCGGACCCAGGTCTTGACCGTGTGCGGGCCGCTGGGACTCTCGTCCGAGGGCCGGGTGGGAACCGACGACAGCACAGGAGTGCGAATGAGGCAGTTCGGCACGTCGTACGAGGAAGTCTTCCGCGCCAGTACCGAGGACCCCGAGGGGTTCTGGCTCGCCGCCGCCGGCGGGATCGAGTGGGACGTGGTTCCGGCGCGGGCCCTCGACGCGTCCCGGGCGCCCTTCTACCGGTGGTTTCCCGACGGGGAGCTGAACGTGTGCCACAACGCGCTCGACCGGCACGTCGCGGCGGGGCGCGGCGCGCAGCCGGCGCTGGTCCACGACTCACCCGTGACCGGGGTGCGCCGCACGTACACGTACGCGGAGCTGACCGAGGAGGTCGCCGCCTTCGCCGGGGTGCTCGCCGGGCTCGGGGTCGGGCGCGGGGACCGCGTCGTCGTCTACATGCCGATGGTGCCGGAGGCCGTCGTCGCGATGCTGGCGTGCGCGCGGATCGGCGCGGTGCACTCCGTGGTCTTCGGCGGGTTCGCGGCGCCCGAGCTGGCCGTGCGGATCGACGACGCCGCGCCGAAGGTCGTCGTCGCGGCCTCCTGCGGGATCGAGGGCGCCCGGGTCGTCCCGTACAAGCCGCTCCTGGACCGGGCCCTCGACCTCGCCGCCCACCGGCCGCGGGCCTGCGTCGTGCTGCAACGGCCGCAGTGCGCGGCCGAGTTGGGCGAACGGGACCTGGACTGGGCGGACGCCGTGCGCACGGCGCGCCCCGCGGCGCCGGTGCCCGTGGCCGCCACCGACCCGCTCTACATCCTCTACACCTCCGGCACGACGGGTAAGCCGAAGGGCGTCGTCCGCGACTGCGGCGGCCACGCCGTCGCCCTGCGCTGGACGATGGAGGCCGTGTACGACGTCGGCCCCGGCGAGGTGATGTTTACGGCGTCCGACGTGGGCTGGGTCGTCGGCCACTCGTACATCGTCTACGGGCCGCTGCTGGCCGGCGCGACGACCGTCCTGTACGAGGGGAAGCCGGTGGGGACGCCGGACGCGGGTCAGTTCTGGCGGGTGGCGGCGGAGCACGGGGTGAAGACGCTGTTCACGGCGCCGACGGCGCTGCGGGCGATCAAGAAGGCCGACCCGGACGGCGAACTGGCCCGGCGCCACGACCTGAGCCGCCTGGAGTACCTCTTCCTGGCCGGCGAACGGCTCGACCCCGGGACCTACCACTGGGCCCGTGACCTGCTGCGCGTCCCGGTCGTCGACAACTGGTGGCAGACCGAGACCGGCTGGCCCGTGGTCGCCAACCCGATGGGGATCGAGGCCGCCCCCGCCCGTGCGGGCTCTCCCACCCGGCCGCTGCCCGGCTGGGACGTACGCGTGCTCGACGCGGCCGGGAAACCGGCACCCGCGGGGGAGGACGGCGCGCTCGTGGTGCGGCTCCCGATGCCGCCCGGGGCGCTGTCCACGCTCTGGAACGACGACGACCGCTTCGTCGCCTCCTACCTCTCCGCCTACGACGGTTTCTACCTGACCGGGGACGGCGGCCACATCGACGAGGACGGCTACGTCTTCGTGATGGGCCGCACCGACGACGTCATCAACGTGGCCGGGCACCGGCTCTCCACCGGCAGCATGGAGGAGGTCCTCGCCTCGCACCCGGCGGTCGCCGAGTGCGCCGTCATCGGCGTCGCGGACCCGCTCAAGGGCCAAGTGCCGCGTGGGCTCGTGGTGTTGAAGGAGGGGGTGGTGGCCGGACCCGGCGCCGTGGAGGCGGAACTCGTCCGGCTGGTCCGGGACCGGATCGGCCCCGTCGCGGCGCTGAAGGACGTCGCCGTCGTCGCCGCGCTGCCGAAGACCAGGTCGGGGAAGATCCTGCGCGCGACCATGCGCGGCATCGCCGACGGGCGCGACGAACCGGTGCCGTCGACCGTCGACGACGCGGCGGTGCTGGACGCGCTGCGCCCGGTGCTCACGCGCGGCGCCTCACTTGGAGAGCAGTGAACGGATCGCGAGGCGGTCGACGTTCGTCAGGCCGCGGACCAGCTGCGGCGTGAGGAAGACGAGGACCAGGCCGACGGCCGAGACCGCGGCGGTCTGCGCGGGCGACTCGATGTAGAAGGCGTGGTGCACACCGGCGTCGGTAGTGAAGTCGTAGAGGCGGTAGCCGGGCCAGTCCAGGTAGCGGTGGAAGACCCACGAGTACGCCGGGAACAGGGCGACCACCCAGCCGGTCACCAGGAACGTCACCGACAGCACGAAGGAGAGCACCCGCCAGGGGAACATCACGACCTGGAACAGCAGCGCCTTCCACCCGGCGGCGTCCGCGAGCCGGCCGCGCAGCCCCGTCACGCGGCCCCCGGGCGCCGTCACGTCCAGCCCGAGCAGCGACCGCGCCCGCCCGCGCTCGGCGGCCCCGAGCCCCCGGGCCCCGGCCAGCGCGGCGGCCAGCACGGGCAGCCCGACCCAGACGACGAGCGTGCCCAGGCCCAGGGCGACCATCGTCACGGCGAAGGTGAACCCGGCGATGGCCACGGGCAGCGAGGTGAGCGTGTGCCCGACCTCCCGGTAGGTGAGGGAGGCGAAGGGGGCACGCCAGAAGCCGGGGCGGGACCGGCGGGTCCCAGGGGCGCCCCAGCTCTCCTGGGCATTTCTGTCGGTTCCACGGTGAAGATCGGCGTAGGAAGGCGTCGTCGAGGTCATACCCAGAGCCTCGCGCCACGGGGCCGCCGGAACCATGGGGAGGCTTGGTGTCTTGGGGGTGGGGTTAACCCCCTGCTGGGCGGCAAGGCGGCGGCCGCGGCTCGCCGCGACCGAATTCTCTCGATGCGTACGGTTCCCTCGGCGACCGGGGCGTAGCCCTCGGCGCGGAGCGTAGCGAGGATCTCCGCGGGCGGGCTGCCGCTCACCAGGACCGTCGGGGCGAGCTGCCGCAGGCCGAGCCGGGACAGTCCGCGTTGAGCGGCGAGTTCGGCCAGGAGCGCCGGCTCGTCGCCGTGGATGACCCCGGCCGCCGGGGCGACGCGCATCCGTCCGTGACGCCGGGCGGTGTCGGCGATGAGATAGGTCAGCGGCTGCGGTACGGCCGTGGCGGAGCCGGCCGCCAGGGCCGCGGTGATCTCGTCCGGGGCGCGGCCGGCGTCCAGGGCGCGGCGGACACTCGCGGCGCTGAAACGCCACACCGATGCCGTGCCGCTGGTCTCCCGGTCCGCGACCGAGTCCAGGAACGTGGCGAGTCGCGCGGACGGGGTGCCGGTGACGACGGCGGTGAGGTCGCCGCCGGGCCGTGGCGGCGATCTCGCCGTCGGAGCCGGCTGACAGGGGGGCGCCCAGAGGGGACAGAGCGCCTCGGGCCAGCACGCCGAGCAGTTCCGCTTCATGGACCAAGGCGCTGAACGGCGGCGCGCTTTCGGGCGAGGCGTCGTCGGCGAGCGGCTGGACGGTGAGTTTCCACGATCCGGGCGGCGTCATCAGGTGGTCGCGGCGGGGCGCGGACTCCCGTGGAAGACCTGGCTGGTGTGCCAGGAGCGGTGGGCGGCGGCGACGGGGCGGACACCTGGCTGGGGACCGATGACCGGGCGGCCGGCGAGTGCGATGACGTGCTCGCGGGCGGCGGCACCGCGGCCGACGAAACTCTGCGAGACCAGGATGCGGTGACCGTCGCCGATGCCGAGAACGCCCTTGTCGAAGAGCTTGTGGTGCAGCGAGCACAGGCACAGCCCGTTGTCGATGTCGTCCGGTCCGTCAAACGCCCACCAGCGCACATGGGCGGCCTCGAGCCCGACCGGCACCGCACCGATCCTGCCGTCGTATCCGCAGAAGGCGCACTGGTACTCGTACGCGGTCAGGACCGTCTCCCGCATCCGCCGGTCCCGCTGTCGGCGCGCGGCCGAGAGTCGCACGGTCTCGGCCTCCTCCAGTTCCAGGCCGACGGCTTCGCACAACTCACCGTGGAGGGAAGGCGGGAAGTTCAGGTCGAGCAGCACCCGGGCCATCCGGCTGAGCAGGGACGGCTCCCGCCGCAGCGCCGCCCGCAGCCGAGGTGTCAGCCGTCCGGCGGCGCCGGACGCGCGCAGCTCCCCGACCCGGGTACCGGGGCTGCCCGGCCCGCGCTCGGTACGCACCTCCCACACTCCGTCGCTCACCAGGTGGTGGAAGGGGTACGCGGGAGTCGTCCGGTTGCCGGGCCCGTACTCGGCGAGCAGCCTGTGCAGATCCTGCTCCACCGCGCTGTACCGCAGCTCGTCCTCGGCATCCTGCTGAAACCGGCCGAGGGCGTACAGAAACAGCAACGGCTTGTGCGGAGCCCGGGCCCCGCTCCTCGTCCACTGCCTCAACTGCGCAGTGCGCTCGACCCAGTCCATGAGCGGCGATCGTAGTGGGGGCGTCGGACGGTGATCGGGGTACCGGCGGGGATGCGAGATACTAAGGATTCCCGTGGCCCCGATTAGCTTCAGCGCTCGCCCGAGAGCGCGGCGGTCAGCCCGTGGGCGCCGGTTCGATAGAGGGCGTCGATGATGTCGAGGCACTGCGTGCGGACCTTCACATCCCCCTGCCGATACAGGCGGAGGACTGCCTCGGTCAAATACCGCTGGATCAGCGCGTAACTGTGTCGGCCCTCTCTGCTGTTCCGCTCGGACACCACTGCCAGTGCCTGACATGCCTCGATCGCTCCGGAGGGAAGCCGCGCGGCCGATTGCGCGAGGGCACGGGCCAGCGTGTCGGGGTGCTCCGCAAGGGCGGGGCTGCCGAGGAATGCGCCGATGAGGCTGTCCGCGGCTCCGGGCGACAGCGACATCACGTCGGACATGGCGCGTGCTGCCGCTGTGCGTACCGCCGCATCGCTGTCCTGGAACATCTCTTGCAGCAGCGACGCGCCATACGCGGGATCCCCGGCGGCCGTCGCGGCGGCGCCCTGGCGTGCCGCCGTCGTGAGCCCGGTGAGGTCGGTGGGCAGGCAGGGAAGCAACCGCCCCTGCATGCTCAGGACTGCCCAAGTCGCTCCAGCGTGCCGGGCGGCTTCCTCCGTGCCGTCGAGCGCCCGGAGGAGTTCCGGTGCGAAGCGCCGGGTATCGCGGATCAGGGTCCAGGTGAGGAGCCAATGGGTGGTCCGGGCCTCGTGAATGTCGATGGGTGTACCGGTGAAAAGGCTTTCCGCCAGGTCGAGGGCGGCTTCCGGGGCATGCCGCAACAGGGCGGCCACCGCCTCCGCCGCGCAGACGCGGACCGCCATGATCGGGTCCACGGCGAGTCTTCCCAGTAGGGGGACGAGGCCCTGGGTAACCGTGTCCGATGCCCTCAACAGGGCACCGAGGGCGAGCGCGGACTGCCCTCGTGTGGAGTTCAACCCCGCGGTCAGGAGGTCCCCGCCGTAAGGGTCCTGCCCCGGTTCGGCACCGGATCGCGCCGCTTCGACGGCGGGATCCGGGTGATCGACACAGTCGACCAACAGGCCTACTAGCGCGGCGTGCCCTACGACATCCGAAGCAGCGGTTTCTATGGCCTGGCAAATGGTCCTGGCGAGGCCCTTTCCTACGAGGTGACGAGCATGGGAACAGAGCCGGAGCAGGAGGTCGGCGTCGACCTTCCCCGCTACCCCGTCGATCACGGCTGCGAAGGCAGGAGCCGGAACAGTCTCGTCGAAGATGAGTGCCAGCCGAACGAACCGTTGCGGCTCCTGCCCGGCAACCGCACGCAGCATGGAAGCCAGCTCGGTCGCTCCGCCTGTCGGGACGTCACCTTCCCAGTTGATCCCTTCGGCGGCGTACTTCCGCAGAGCGCCCAGCCACTGGTCATCCGTCATGTGCTCTGCTGCGGAGCGGGGCACCGGTGGGCCCACCCAATCGGCTGTTTCTGAATTCCGGGGCCCGACCGGAGGATGTTGCCCGAACTTTCGCTCCAACTCGCCGAGGCGCCTCTCCACGGCAGCGCTGCGGCGCTTCTCGTCGACCGCGCCGAGGAGTACGTACTGCGCTCGCCCGAACAGGCGTCGTCCCTCGGATTGCCGCTCCCAGCGGGGAAAATGACCGATCAGGAGCTGAACGAGCTGCTCCAGAGTGGTGTCCTTGCACCGCCGCGCCGCCGCGGCGATGAGTTCGCGCGAGGCCCAGCACGCACTGTCCGCCCAACCGATACGCAAGTGTTCGGGGTCGCTCATCAGCCAGACGAGTGCTTCGTCCGGCCGGTTCCAGACCGCGTAGGTCCGGCAGGCCAGAAAGTTGAGGGCTCGGTTGTCGCCTGCCGCCGTCAGGGTTCCCATGGCCCCGGTGACGACGGAAGGGTTCTGCTGGGCCAGAGTGCGCATGGAGTCGTGAGTCGTCCAGTACAGGGCTTCATCGAGGTCGGGTTGGAGCTTGGAAGGAGGAAGTGCCCACCGAGGGCGTAGCAGGGAGACGTGGGAGAGGGCGGCGTGACTGGACTTCGCGACGGCGACGACGAACGGCAGCACGTGTTCGAGCGCTGCTGTGGGGGCCGCCTCGGCCGCCTCGGTGATGAACGTGCCCGCACTGGAGCCTATGCGGATACGCAGATGACCAGAGGCGAAGGGGTCGCCGTGACCCGCTGCGGCGGCTTGCTGTAATCCGCGGGTGAGAAAGGCTCCGAGCACCTGGAGTGCGACACCTGCGTCCTCCTGGGCGAGCTGTTCGAACAGGTACCAGAAGTCCGCCTCGGTGTCGGAGGGCCCGTCGGGCGTGACGTCGAAGGCACCACGGTCGATGAGAGCGAGGGTCAGCCCCAGGGCGTGCACCGAGGGCCATGACTGGACCCAGGAGAGGAGGCGCTGCCCCCACGGGTCCTCGGCATCGAGATACGGCTCCAGGAGTTCCGTTATGCGCGCCGGATGGTGTGGGGTGCCCCACTCAAGTTGAGGGAGGACCAGCGGTACCACTTCGGGTGTGGCGAGCCACCTTTCCCACCTCCCGGTGTCGGCCGCCTCGAACCAGGACGGCAGGGCCAGCAGGCGGCGCAAATTGCCCGAGGTCACGTCCTCTCCCCAGGCAAGGGGTTCGAGCGTGGCCCAGTCCTCGCTGGTGGCGTCAAGTTGTTCGAGTACGGCTACGACCACGAACCGCAGGTGGGGCCGGACCAGATCCGAGGTGAGCAGGCGCACCGCAGTGTGCCGGAAGGCCGTGCGGTCAGTGTCCCGGAGATGCTCCAGGACCTGACGGGTCTGGGCTCGGCGGAACAGGGCTTGTCCGCTTGCCGCCAGGAAGTCATGGAGGTCGTGGCCTGCCAGGACGAAGGAGCGCGCGAAGAGGTAGTCGAAGTACGTTTCGTGGAAGAACCCGATACGGCCGTTCTCCGCGTGGAGAAGGGTCCCGGCCGAGCAGAGCACCGCCAGGTGGGCCCTTGGGAACCGGTCCAGGAGCGCAAAAGGCACCGTGACGGTCTCGCGTCGGCTCATCTCCTCGACCAGCTGCTGGGTGATAGCCGGCCATCCCTCAGGGGGGAGTGTCCGCTCCGCCGCATGTCGCTGGTCTTCTGTGTACTGGGCGTAGAGGTCCTGCAGGCTCCGGTAGGCCGTTGTCCGTGCTCCCTTCGTCAGTCTGCTGAAGACCGCGAGGTGCAGAGGTGTCCGCAGCAGAGCCAAGGTCTCTGTGTCGAGCTTCTCCGGAGGAGTGCTGCCCCGTTCGAGTACCGCGCGAACAGCTTGGTCGTCCAGCAGCCCCAGGACGAACCGCGCCACGGTGTCCTTCTTGTCGACCAGACTTGTGAGTCTCGGATCCTTCTCGACATCGACTGTCCGCGCCACCAGCACGACCTTGACGTTCGGTGAGTCGGCCAACGTCTCCAGCATTTCGTCGACAGCTTCAAAGACCTCCGGTATGCGCCCGCTGTAGCTGCTTACCGCGTCGAGCTGGTCCACGACCAGTAGAGCGGGGCCGCCCTGCGCCACCTGGACGATCAGTGCGGCGGGGGAGCCGGGGAGCCTCAGCCGCGAGCCCACTGCCTCTGCGGTCCGGTCGTCCGCCTCCACCTCGTCCATCCGGAAAGGCAGGACGGGCCATCCCCGGTCGGCCACTTGGCCGATGACCTCCTCGACGACGGCGGACTTCCCCATTCCCGCAGGGCCTTCACAGACGAAGGTAGCCGGCCCGTCCCCTGCTACCAGGCGGTCCACCAGTTCCTGTGCATGGGGCCGTGCGGCCATTCCGAACGGAGGGCGGACGCTTTTGCCGCGCCGCAGGAAGCGCCGCCGAACGGCGTGGACGGCCTCTCGGGTGGCGTCAGCCGCGTCGGGGCCGTGCGGCGCACCGCTTGTTGCCTGCGGAGCTTCGAGGATCGTGTACTGATTCCAGGAGCCGACGGCGAAGCTGTTACCGGATGCCTGGACGAGGTCTGCTCGGGCGAATGGCACGGCCCGGTTTACGGCGGGGAGCGGCGCCGTCGGCGTGATCTGTTCCGAGCGGGATGGGCCTGAGTCAACCGGTCCGTTCAGCCCTGTGCCGGACCCGGGTGGAAAGGGGACGTGAAGTGCACGTCTCCGTTGGCCACGCCCACCACTAGCGAGCCGCAGTCGGCCTGGAACCGCACGTTCTCCCCGGCGATGACGCCAGGGGCAGAGGCCGCCGGGGCGGCGCCGGTGGAGTGGTCACGCACGAGACGTTGGAGTTGTGCTGCCGCGGGGTGGCGTTCATCGGCCTTCAGTTGCTCCAGCGCGGAGATGAAGCGGCCCTGCCAGACCGTCGCGTGTCGGGCGGCGACAGCCCGGGACGAGCCATCGACGGCCGCCCGGAGAGCCGCCTCGGTCTCCGCCAGGCGGGCGAGGTCGGCCCGCTCGGTCTGCCCGCCCCGAGCGAGCCAGCAGGCCACCTGTTCCCCGAACGGCGTCCAGTGATCCGTCCCGGCCGCCTCCACCACGGCCACTCCGGCCTCTGCCGCGATGTTGCTCAGTGCTTCTGGTAACACCTGGTCCCTCCCTGTCGGGTTTTGACTCTCCGACACGGTAGTCATCCGATGCGGTCGGTAGAGGTAGGCAGGAGAATCACGCCATCCGGAACCCGGTATTTCGCATCTCTGGCGGACCGCGGTACGGAATGGGTGTCAGGGGCCCTTGCCCGCCGAACGCCTGATTCCGGGCCGCAGTCACAGCACGGGGCCATGAGCTGTGCATCGGCTTCCTGCGCCCGAACATAAGGAGGAAACATGAAACTTCTCTTTACCCGGCAGAACATCGCGCGGCCGTGCCAGAATCTTCGTCAGGGCGCGGTCGAGGGATAATTCGGCCGTCCAGAGTGCTAGGAAGGTGGGGGTATGGACGTCCCGTTACGGTTCGGTGCGGAGCTGCGTCGGCTGCGTGAAGGCGCGGGAATGACGCTCAAGCAGCTGGCGGAAGTCACGACCTACAGCACCGGGCATCTCTCCAAGATCGAGCGGGGTGCGAATCCCCCCACTATGAATCTGGCCCAGTGCTGTGACGCCTACTTCAATGCCGGCGGGCGGTTGCGCCGATTGTTCGCAGCGGAGGGCCAGTCACCCGGGAGCAAGCCGAGGCCCGCGCGGCGCCGGGTGATCGCCACAGGGATGGGCTCCCTGCTCGCCGCCCGCTTGGCGGACGGGGGCGGAGCCGGCCATGTAGGAGACCAGGATCTGTCGCCGGGCGCCCTCTTCCAGGAACAGCTGTACCAGATGAAGAGGTTGGGCCAGAGCTTGGCACCCGCCGCGATGCTGCCCGTTCTGCGCTCACAGGTTTATACCGTCACGACGCTGGCTTCCCGCACCACCGGATCCTCTCGGGCCGGTCTGCTCGTCACCGCCTCCCGCTTCGCCGAATACATCGGATGGATGGCCCAGGAGAACGGGGACGCGACCACGGCACTGCGGGCCACGGCCGAGGCGGTGGAGCTGGCGCAGGCTGGTGGGAACACGGAGCTCGCCGATTACGCACTGGTCCGCCGTGCGCTCGTCACCTACTACGACGGGGACGCGCTCGGGACGGTCGCGCTCGCTCGACAGGCTCAGAGCAGCGCTGCACCGCCCAGAGTCAGAGGTCTGGCGGCCCAACGCGAGGCCCAGGGTCATGCCTTAGCCGGTGACGATCGGGCCTGCGGAAGAGCGCTGGAACGTGCGCGCGACCTCCTGGCGGCTGACGTGGACCCACGGATCGGCCCGGTGCTCGGCACCACCCAGCTCAAGGACCCGGTATCGATGGTGGAGGGGTGGTGCCTCTACGACCTGGGCCGCCCCCGGCAGGCAGCCGACGTGCTGGAGCACCAGTGCAGGCGCATCGCACCTCATGCATTGAACACCCGTGCTCGGTACGGGCTCCGGCACGCCCTGGCACTCGCCGCATCGGGTGAGATCGAACGATCCTGTGAAACGGCCCGCGAATTGCTGGATTTCATGAGCGTCGCTCCGTCGGCCACCATTCGTACGGACGTACGTCGGCTGGACCGTGAATGGTCACGATTCCGTGGGAACCCGCCGGTGCGCGACCTCCGGCCCGCACTTGCCAACGCACTCGGCGCTGGTCGCTGAGGGCTGTTTCCGGCCACGGGAGTCTCGACCGCGCGGCAGTTCGGCCACTCTTGCTCATTTCGAAGAGTTCCCCTGCCCCTGCTCCTCTGTGTTCTCGGTATTCCATCGGATTTTTTTGCCTATCGGTCGCGAATGGGAACACCACACAGAAACGGAATTCCGCATGCCTTTGGTCTTTGTGAATTATCGAACCGATGACGAGGAAGGCACTGCCACACTCGTAGAAAGGGAGCTCTCCAGGGTGTTCGGCAATGACAATGTCTTCCGGGCGAGCAAGTCCATCCGGTTGGGAAGCCGGTTTCCCCAGGAACTGCTCACCGCGGTCCGGCGCAGCAGCGTGTTGCTGGCCGTCATGGGGCCTCGTTGGCTGACGCCGGCGGGCCCCGAAGGCCGGAGTCCTCTGGAGGACGAGGACGACTGGACCCGTCGGGAGATCCGGGAAGCCCTCGAAACCGGGGCCGTGGTCATTCCTCTGCTGGTCGGAGGCGCGAAGAGGCTGCGTCCCGACGACCTTCCCGCCGACATCGAAGCCATGGCCTCCTGCCAGTACCGGCGACTCAGCCACCGCAACGCGGACGCCGACCTGGCGGGGCTGGCTGATGACCTCGTGGACCTGTTGCCCGAACTGGGAGCAGCAGCGCGGAGCAACGGCTACCGAACTAGTCCGGCCCCGACGGCCGACGACCGCAGCACTGAGAGGGACGGGACCGGAGTCGCCCGGATGCAGGCCAGGGTGATCAAGCACCGCCAACGCGGAGGGATCGGCAATCTCAACGGGGACTTCTCCGGAACCTTTGTCAGCGAGCCACAGGGGCCGGTCCACACCGGAAACGGTCACCTGTATCAGGCGCGTGAGCAGTACCTGGGCCCGCGTATCTCCGGTGACGGAGGCAACGTCCAGTACGTGGGCGAGAACCAGGGGGAAGTCCGGCAGAGGGCGAACCGGAGTGGACGACCCGTGGACGAGGACCGTTGAGCGGCACGTGCGACACATCGATCAGCGACCCGCAGGGACCGGTGCACAGCGGTGGCGGTGACCAGAACAACACGTATTACTACTCGATCGGCCTGCGAGAACCCTTGGTCAGGACCGGGGTCGATCGGCTGGAGATCGTACGCGAGCACCGGCGGCGGCTCGCCAAGTGCTTCATATGGCCGGGTGGATACGCTCGGGCGGCCGACCTGCTGGGGCGGCCCGGTGCGGTGGTGCTCTTGGAAGGCCGGCCCGGAATCGGCCGGCGCTCCGCAGCGACCATGTTGCTGATGGAGGCGTCGGTTCCGGGCAGCCGCATCGAGGAATTGCCCACGGTCAGGGAGGAGGAGCCCCTCGACCCGTCACCCGATGACCGCTATCTACTGGACCTGTCGAGCATAGGTGACAGTGACTACCCGGCTGCTCAGCGCACGCTCACGTCCTATCGCGCGCTGGTTGAGGAGAGCGGTGCCCGGCTGGTCGCGGTGACTCCGTCGGGCCTGGAATGGATGCTCGATGCGGAACTCGCCCCCTTGGCAGTGCACCTTGAACGGCCGAGTGGGCGGGCGATCTTCAGCCGGCATCTGCGGGTGCGGGGCGTGAGGTTCCAGTACGAGCAACTGGACCACGGTGACCTGCCCCATCTGCTCGAGACTGCGCCCATCCGGGAGCTGGACCGCTTGGCGGGCCTGGTGGTCCAGGCCCGGGACCGGGCCGACCGCGGCACGAGTTTCGAGCACTGGCGGGACGACGCGCTGGCGGCCGCGACCAACTGGACGCAGCAGGTGGCCGGAGATCTGCGACAGCACCGAGGCGCGCAGGAACGAGCACTCATGCTCGCGGCGAGCATGACGAGCGGCGGACCGGCGGACACGGTGCTGAGCGCCGCGCACAGCCTTCTGGGCGTCCTGGGGCACCCTCAGGACGAAACGCCCAGACTCGCCCGGGCAGGTCTGGGTGAGCAGTTCGAGGAGTTGTCCCTCGTCCGGGAGGACGACGGGCGGGTGCGGTTCGTCAGGCTTGCTTACGACGACGCGGTCAGACGGCACTTCTGGGAGAACTTCCCCGAACTCCGCGCAGATTTCCGGGACTGGGTGGGGGAATGCATGCGGCTTCCTGGACTCGGGGCGGAGGACCGCGCGCGTCTGGTCACCCGCTTCGCGGAACAGGCCCTGCGGACCGATCGACCCGAGGACCTGCACCTGCTCATCGAGAAATGGACCCACCCCTCGGCAGAGGGTCGGCTGCGGGCCGAGGCCGCGGCGGCGCTCGAACTGGGCCTCAGCCATGAACGGTACGGGTCGCGGTTCCGCTCGCACGTCTACCAGTGGGTGACAACGGCCCGCATAGCACCCGATCTCGCACGAGTGCTGACGGTCGTGTGCCGGCAGGTGATGGCCGTCACCCATCCTGAGCAGGCCGTGGTCCGGCTCAGGCATCTCGCTCTGCGGCAGGAGAACCCCGAGGACATCAAGGCGGCGGCCCGCTCCGCTCTGCTGCAGCTGGCGTGCGGCAACCGCCGACTGTACGGGCGGCTGGTGCGACGCCTTCTGCCGCGAGCGAGACCTGCGGACGGGGGCTTGGAGGTACTTCTGGCACTGCTCGACCCTGCCGAACTTCGCGTCCCCCCGCCCTGGCAGGCGTTCGTCCTCGCCTGGCGGGCCGTGATGGCGGGAAAGCCGGCGCGCGCCTGGTCCCCATCGGTGCAGCGCTGGCTCGCCGCCCTGACGCTGCAGCGGGCGGGGGATGGGGTCCTGAACGCGTTGCTGTTGGCCGCCTACGGAGACCGGGACCTGCTGAACCAGCTCTACGTGACGACCCGCGACTGGGCTGAGTCGGAGCCCGCCGACATGCCTGAGGGCCTTCGGACCCAGCGCGACGACCGCTTGCGGACCGCCGACCGGTTCTGCCGGGAAATCGACCTTGCACAAGGAGTCGGAGACCTCGCCTCGGCTTCGGGTGCGCAAGGGACAGGGGAAGGCCCATGAGTACCCAGTACATCTCGCGCCTCATGTCCGGCGGAGTCGTTGCCACCGCCCTGGCGGTGGGAGTGGCGCTTGGCCGACCGCTGTGGGTGTGGTTCCTTTTGTCTGCGCTCATCGCCGGTGCGCTACTGATCGATATGCGGATATCGCGTGCAGAGGGCACGCGTCCCACAGACTCCGACCTGGACTCGGACGAGTCTGTTCCCGAGCCTCCGGCCGAAGTCCCCTACCGGGAGACGTCGATCGTGGTGGTTCCTGTCCAGAGCGCCGTCGAGGACTGTCCCTTCCTGTTCTCCGCCTTCGTCAGGTGGCGGCCCACATCCAGGTTCGCCCCCTCTTCGCACGGTAACCCGGCTGCTCTGGCCGCGACGTCCATCCTGGGGCGTGTGGAGAGCGTGACCCTGACCGAGAACCCCGGCCGGTGTACGTTCCTGGAGCGTTCGCTGGAGGGAGTGCTGGGAACACCCGTACTCGACAGTTCGAGGCTGGTGGAGGCCTTCGCCACGGACATCCGGCTGGTCCTGCGGCCCAGGGATCTGGAACATCTGGAAGAGCTGGACGGGCTGCGCAAGGCCATGGGCAGCTGGGAGAGCCGCCGGCAGCACGAGCGCAACCTCCGGGAGTACCTGGGGGAGGACGTTCTGCGGAGTCCCGGCAACGCGGTGGTCTGGTGGATGGCCCGCCACGACGACCAGATCGAGCGTGCGGTGGACATGATCGCTCCTCTGACGGTGTTGTCCGCCGCTGCTAATGACGAGGAGATCCCCGAGGAGTACCGGGATCTGTTCCGGGACCGCTGGAAGCCAGCGGAAGGAGAGCCGATGGGTGGATTGGACCACCCGGAGCCGGGCGCTGGGGAAACCCCGCCGGGCCATGGCCCGGTCCCTTCAGGAGAGGGGCAGGAACCTCCAGCCGATCTTCTGGCCGCCTGGTTGGACAGCGAGGGGTTCACCGAAGGGTCGGACGAGACCAGGGTGTTCCTGGACCGCCTTGCGCGTACGTCGGACGCGGCTGGCCGGCCGGAGGCCGCGGAGAACATCCGCAGGCACATGTGCCGGGCCGACCACGAGGACGGACGTCCTCCTGCCGCCCCCGCGAAGACTGGTACGGAGGACCCCCCGCCGGCCACACCCGCCTCTTGGTCGCCGCCCCCGCACGGCGGAAACGTGCCCGACCGCCCGGACGAGGCGGCGGAACCGTCGAGCACGGGGTCGACGCCATCGGCCGGAACGGCCGCTGAAGGGGGGGTTCGTCCCCGGCATTTCGACCCCGACGCGTGGGCGCGGAGCGGCCCCGACCCGGAGTGGCCCGGGGGGGAGCGATGACTCCGTCCCCTGATGTCTTCACCCGTATCTGCAGATCCGTGGAACAGCGGTTCGCCCAGGGGCAGCCGTTGTGCGACGGTTCGGACGTACCCGTGGAGCCGCACTGTGGTCGAGCGGGCATATCGCTGGACGATCTGCGGTCACAGGCACTCCGAGCAGTGCCGGGCCACCCTGGCCGGATCGCTCACTGGCGGCACATTGCCGGCCACATCCGACAGGACGAGGGTGAGAGCGGACGGAGTTGGACGCTTGTGGCTGTGTGGCTACTCGCGCCCCGTTTGAGAGGAGCGGCGTACTCGCTCTCCCGCCGTACCGGCGCCGAGCATGCCGACATGTGTTCCGCTTTATTGCAAGGGACGTTGGAGGGTGTACGAACCCTTCGTCGGGCGGACACATCGCTCGCCGAGCAGCACCTGGTCGACAATGCCTTCGCCGCCGGATGGCGGACGGGCCGCCGCAGCCCGGAGGAGACCCCGGTGGGGGAGTGGCGAACGATGCAGGAGCCGGAAGGGCTCGATCCGCTGATGATCGCGGGCGATGAAGTCTTACGCGTCGAAGGGATGTCCAGGACCCTCGCCCAGCAGGCACAGGGCGAACGGCTGGGGTCGCTGGCCTACCGACTGGGTCTGCTGGACCACGTGCGCCAGGTACGTCAGTCTGAACGCCGCCGCGCGAGCCGTCGCGTCCAGACCACAGTGAGTGAGCAGTTGGACCTGTTCGGGGTATGGGGGTCCGCCGGATGAAGCGCCATCGTGATGAGTCCGTTCCCTTCTCCGTCGTGTTCGGACTTCCGGAAGAGGTGGGGATGCGCATGGCTGCGGACGCGCTGAGCCTGGGGCTGAGCACAGCGTACAAGCGGGCGAGAAGCGGTGAATTCCCTTGCCCGTTCCGGAAAGTCGGGCGTCGGTACGTCGTGCGGCTGACGGACCTGATGCGGGCTCTTGGCATCCAGGACGTGCGCGTGCACTATGACGACTTTGAAGCGGGTGCGCGCATCGCGCGTGGCCGGTCCGACTCCTGAAGGTCGCCCAGCAAGTCGGAGACGCGCTCTGGATGCTGCCCGGCATCGAGGGACAAGCCGACTGAGACGGACAACGTCGAAGGGCCCCACCTTGCGGTGGGGCCCTTCGACGTTAGTGCCCGGTGAGGCACTGGCGGAGGATACGAGATTCGAACTCGTGAGGGGTTGCCCCCAACACGCTTTCCAAGCGTGCGCCCTAGGCCACTAGGCGAATCCTCCGCGGCAAACAATACAAGACGTTTGAGGGTGCTCGCGAACCCGTTCCCCTCGTCCCGGAGCGGGTACTTCTCCGGGCCCCGGAGCATGTACTCTGGGCTCAGCCCCTCACGTGGCGCTATCTGACTGAACTCCCCCAGGGCCGGAAGGCAGCAAGGGTAGGTCGGCTCTGGCGGGTGCGTGGGGGGCGTCTGCGTTCCCGGGCCGGGTCGGGCCTGGACGGGGACGGCCCTGGTTGTCAGTGGTCGCCTATAACCTCGTATGCGTGTCGTCTCTCGCGCTGTACCGCCGTTATCGCCCGGAGTCGTTCGCCGAGGTCATCGGGCAGGAGCATGTAACCGACCCGCTGCAGCAGGCGTTGCGGAACAACCGGGTCAATCACGCGTACCTGTTCAGTGGTCCGCGCGGTTGCGGCAAGACGACCAGCGCGCGCATCCTCGCCCGCTGCCTGAACTGTGAGCAAGGTCCCACTCCGACGCCCTGCGGCACGTGCCAGTCCTGCCAGGACCTCGCGCGCAACGGCCCGGGTTCGATCGACGTCATCGAGATCGACGCGGCCTCGCACGGTGGTGTGGACGACGCCCGTGACCTGCGCGAGAAGGCTTTCTTCGGCCCGGCGGGCAGCCGGTACAAGATCTACATCATCGACGAGGCCCACATGGTCACGTCGGCCGGGTTCAACGCGCTTCTCAAGGTCGTCGAGGAGCCCCCGGAGCACCTCAAGTTCATCTTCGCGACCACCGAGCCCGAGAAGGTCATCGGGACGATCCGCTCGCGTACGCACCACTACCCGTTCCGGCTCGTGCCGCCCGGCACCCTGCGCGACTATCTGGGCGAGGTGTGCGGCAAGGAGGACAGCCGCGTCGAGGACGGCGTGCTGCCGCTCGTCGTGCGCGCCGGCGCCGGGTCCGTGCGTGACTCGATGTCCGTGATGGACCAGTTGCTCGCCGGTGCCGGTGAGGACGGTGTGACGTATGCCATGGCGACCGCCCTGCTCGGCTACACGGACGCCTCGCTGCTCGACTCCGTCGTCGAGGCGTTCGCCACCGGAGACGGGGCCGCCGCCTTCGAGGTCGTGAACCACGTCATCGAGCGGGGCAACGACCCGCGCCGCTTCGTCACCGACCTGCTGGAGCGGCTGCGCGACCTGGTGATCCTGGCCGCGGTCCCGGACGCGGTGGAGAAGGGGCTCATCGACTCCCCGGCCGACGTCGTGGAGCGGATGCAGGCGCAGGCCTCGACGTTCGGCGCCGCCGAGCTGAGCCGCGCCGCCGACATCGTCAACGAGGGCCTGACCGAGATGCGCGGCGCGAACTCGCCGCGCCTCCAGCTGGAGCTGATCTGCGCGCGCGTGCTGCTGCCCGCCGCGTACGACGACGCCCGCTCCGTCATGGCCCGCCTCGACCGCATCGAGCGCGGCGGCGTCTTCACGCCGGGCGGCCAGGGCCCCGGCCCTGCCATGGCGTACGTTCCCGGACCCGACGCCCACGCACCCGCCCAGGCCGCGCCCGGCGCCCCGCCCGCCACCGGTCCGGCGGCCCCGATCGCCCCCGGCACCGGCCCGGCGGCGGCCCGCGCGGCGGTCCGCGGTGGCGCCCCGGAACCGGAAGCCCCGGCCCCCGCCGCCCCGACACCACCGGCCCCGGCCCCGACGCCACCGGCCCCGGCCCCGACGCCACCGGCCCAGACCCCGGCCCCGGCCATGGACGCCGCCCCGGCCGAACCCGCCGCCCCGGCCCCCGGCGCCTGGCCCACCGCCGCTCCCACCGGCGCCGGCGGCCCTGGTGGCGCCCGGCGCCCCGGCGGCTGGCCCACGGCCGCCTCCGCCGGCACCGGCCGCCCGCCCGCCCCGGCCGCGAGCCCCGCCCCGGCCGCCGCCACCCCTCAGCCTCCCGCTCCCGCCCCGGCCGCGGCCCCGGCACCCGTCGGCGGCCCCGACCCCCGCACCCTCTGGCCGAACATCCTGGAGGCGGTGAAGAACAAGCGCCGCTTCACCTGGATCCTGCTCAGCCAGAACGCGCAGGTCACGGGGTTCGACGGTGCCACGCTCCAGCTCGGCTTCGTGAGCGCGGGCGCGCGGGACAACTTCGCGAGCAGCGGCAGCGAGGATGTCCTGAAGTCGGCCCTGACCGAGCTGTACGGCGTGCAGTGGAAGATCGACGCGGTGGTCGACAGCGGCGGCGGCGCCCCGGCCCCGCCCGTCGCCCCCGGTGGTTACGGCGGCGGCTACACCCCGCCCCCCGCCCCGGCTCCGTCCCCGCCGCCGGCTCCGGCCCGGCCCGCGTCCGCCGCGCCGCAGGCACCCGCCGCCGCTCCGGCACCCGCGCCCGCCCCGGCCCAGCCTCCGGCCCGCCGCCCGGTCTCGGTGGAGGACGACATCCCGGAGGACGACGACCCGGACCTCGACGAGACCGCGCTGACCGGCCACGACCTGATCGTCCGCGAACTGGGCGCGACGGTCGTCGAGGAGTTCACGAACGAGTAGCCGACGAGTAGTAAGGGGAGGTGGGAGAAACGGGGAGCGCCGGTACCGGTCGGCGCAGCCCTGTAGGCGCGGGCGGAGCAGGCCCCGTTCTTGGAGGAACCCACAGCCCCCGCCCCGCCCAGCCTTGGGAAGCCCGTACAAGAGCACAGCACGCGGACGGATAGGCTGACCGCGTGAAGGTCCTCGTCATCGGCGGCGGCGCCCGCGAACACGCCCTGTGCCGCTCTCTGTCCCTCGACCCCGCCGTCTCCGCCCTGCACTGCGCCCCCGGCAACGCAGGCATCGCCGAGGTCGCCGAGCTGCACCCCGTCGACGCGCTCGACGGCGCCGCGGTCACCGCCCTCGCCGAGAAGCTGGAGGCCGCTCTCGTCGTCGTCGGCCCGGAGGCCCCGCTGGTCGCGGGCGTCGCCGACGCCGTCCGGGCGGCCGGCATCCCGGTCTTCGGGCCGTCCGGCGAGGCGGCCCGGCTGGAGGGTTCGAAGGCCTTCGCCAAGGACGTGATGGCGGGCGCCGGCGTACCGACCGCCCGGTCCTACGTCTGCACGAACGCGGCGGAGGTGGACGAGGCGCTGGACGCGTTCGGCGCCCCGTACGTGGTGAAGGACGACGGTCTCGCCGCGGGCAAGGGCGTCGTCGTCACCGACGACATCGCCGCGGCCCGCGCCCACGCGCACGCCTGTGAGCGCGTCGTCATCGAGGAGTTCCTCGACGGCCCCGAGGTCTCGCTCTTCGCGATCACCGACGGCACCACGGTCGTCCCGCTCCAGCCCGCCCAGGACTTCAAGCGCGCGCTCGACGGCGACCAGGGCCCCAACACCGGCGGCATGGGTGCCTACTCGCCGCTCCCGTGGGCCGACCCGACGCTGGTGCGGGAAGTCCTCGACACGGTCCTGCAGCCGACGGTCGACGAGATGAAGAAGCGCGGCACGACCTTCTCGGGGCTGCTCTACGCCGGGCTGGCGATCACCAGCCGGGGCGTGCGCGTCATCGAGTTCAACGCCCGCTTCGGCGACCCCGAGACGCAGGTCGTCCTCGCCCGGCTCCGTACCCCGCTGGCCGGCGTCCTGCTCGCCGCCGCGAACGGCACGCTCGCCGACCTGGAGCCGCTGCGGTGGAGCGACGAGGCGGCGGTCACCGTCGTCATCGCCTCGCACAACTATCCGGACACCCCGCGCACCGGCGACCCGATCACCGGGCTCGACGCGGTGGCCGCGCAGGACGCCCCGCACGCGTACGTCCTGCACGCCGGTACCAAGCGTGCCGGCGGTGACGGCAGCGGCGCCGTGGTCAGCGCGGGCGGCCGGGTGCTCTCCGTCACGGCGACCGGCACGGACCTCACGCAGGCGCGCGAGCGCGCGTACGCCGCGGTGAGCCGCATCGGCCTCGACGGCTCCCAGCACCGCACGGACATCGCCGCGAAGGCCGCCGCCGAAAGCTGACGCGTAAGCCCCGACGGCCGCACCCGGCCTGCCACCGGGGGCGGCCGTCGCGTGCGTTCCGGCCGCCCGAAACCCATCCGCCCCGCAAGCGCCGGGGGAGTGCCACCCTCTCTCGTCCGGCCGCCCCTGTCAGCCACCTCTGCCCAAAGCCATTCCATCGAGTGACCGTCGGCCCATCCTGGTGACGATGCCTGCGCTCCCAACTAGGGTGCGGCGCACGGGGTTCCGGCACCCGTGAGCTGAACCGTCGAGCGTCGGGAGCCGTCCTCCGAAGGGACGGAACCAGACGGACCACCGGCATTGCGATGTCGGTGGCGGGTGCCACAGTGGGGGAGTGAGCAACGCCACCAGTGTCCCGCCGCGGGCCTCGGCCCGCGGTCGGACAAGAGGTCCAGGCAGCAGGGGGTGACATCGGTCGTGTCCGGTATGGGTGCGGAAGCGGGTGCGCAGGCAGCGCGTGTCCGGGCCCTCGCCGTGCTGCGCATCCGCGGCAGGGCGACGGCGCTCGCCCTGCTGCCCGCGGCCGCGTCGGTGATCCTGCTCGCGGGCGGCGCCACCGGCCACCTGACCGGCGGGAGTTGGGACGCCGCGCGGCTGGCGGTGTCGCTGCTCGCGGTGGTCGTCCTGCTCGGCGCGGCGGTGGTCGCACTGGTGGTGGCGCGGGCCAGGCCCGCCCTCAGCCCGACGGTCCCGATCGCCGAGGAGACCGCCCCCGACCTGTACCGCCTGGTGCGCGACCTGGCCGACCGGCTCGACGTCCCGGCGCCCTCGGCCATAGCGCTCACCCCGGACTGCGACAGCTGGCTGGAGGACCGCACCCATCCGGCGCACGGCCCGCCGGGGTCCGCGCCCGGTGACCGCGGCAAGACACCCGTGGCGCCGGTCCTCGTCATCGGCTCCCCCTTCCTGTGGTGGATGCGGGTGGCCGAGCTGCGGGCCGTCCTCGCCCCGGTCGTCGCCGGTACGGGACCCTCGGCCCACCCCGACATAGCGGCGGCCCGGCGTTTCGTGCGCGGCTTGGACGCCGCCGTCGCGGTCGCGTCGGCCCCCGGCCGCGGCCCGCTCGCCCGGACCGTCCTCGGCGGCGTCGGCCGGATCGCGCGGCTGATGCTGCGGGCCTGCCGGGTGCACGCCGCGGAGATGGAGCGCGGCGTCGCCGCCGCCGGCGCCGAGCGCGCCCAGGCGGTCGACTACGGCCTGCGGATCGTCGCCCAGGAGCAGGTCGGCCTCGCGTACGCGGGCTGGGACCGGCTGCTCACCCGGGTCGCGCTGCCCGCCTGGCGCATGGGCCGCTGGCCCTCCCGGCTGGACGTGGGCGTGGTCGCGGCCCTCACCGAGCTGTCCCGCCGCGACCGGCTCGCGGAGGGTTTCACCTCCCGGCTCGGCGAGCGCCCCGCCTGCGACCTGCTGGAAGAGCCCGGCGCCGTGGACGAGGCGGCCTCCCTGCTCGCCGCCCGGCTCTTCCACGGCGGCCCCGCCGAAGCGGGCCCCGACTGGGCACCGGTGAACTGGCAGGAGTACCCGGACGAGGTCGTGGACCGTACGTGGCGCGCGGACGCCGCCCGGCTGCACCGCGTCCTGGACACCCTGGGCGTGCGCAGCGCGCGCGCCGGCGCCTCGCGCGCCCCCGAGGGCCCGACCCTGGCGCGCGTCCTCGACCACCTGGCGACGGACCCCGAGAGCCGCCCGGCGCCGGACCTTGCGGCCCCCGTCCCGGCCGCCGCTCCGGAGTCGTACACCGATGCCGAGCTGGAGCGGCTGCTCTCCCCGGCCCCCCGGCCCGAGGCCGACTCCCTCTCCGCCCGGCTCAGTGCCGAGCTGGAGCGCGAGGAGAGAGACCGGCCCGTGGCGCCCGCCCCCGCCAGCCAGGGGCCGGACGACGCGCTGTGGGACGAGGGCGCGCTGCCGCTGTTCCCGTTGCAGCCGCCGCGCAGCGGGCGGGAGTTGCTGGCCGACCACGTCACGGCGATGGTGTGCTGCGCGGCCGTCGACACGGCGGGTGCCGTCCCGGGTCTGGACTGGCTCGACGGGCCCGCGCTGCTCATCGGCGGGGAGCGCGCCGGGGATCTCGCGCCCCGCGTCCTGAGCCTGGTGGAGGACGGCGACCCCGAACCGCTCAAGGGGTGGCTCGCCCGCCTGGGGGTCCGCGCCGAGAAGCCCGTACGACTGGTCTGACCGCCTCCGGGGCCGGCGCGGCGGCCCGTGTGGAGGCGGGCGTTCCACCTTCGTCGATTCACGACGAACGGTGACGGAGTGCGTGCGTAATGTGATGTGCTGGGACCGGGTCGCGGAACACCATCGCGCGGCACGGGCTCGGGGGAGCGAGGGAGGGGAGCGGGCATGGGGCCGGAGAGCGCGGGAGAGCCGGAAGCCGCGGCGGGCCAGGACGCCGTGCCGTCCCGTCCGCGCACGCGCCGCTGGGAGTCCGGGGCGATGGCGCACGCGGTCAGCGACCCGTTCGGCCAGGGGCCGCTGCCGTGGCTGCGCGGCAGTGAGAACTACTTCGACGACACCGGTCAGGTCGTCCCCTGGTACGTGGACCCCGCCGCGCAGGCCGGCGCGGGCCCCCAGCGGCCCCCGCGCACCAGCGGTCCCCGCACCGCCGACGACGTGCACCGCCAGATCAAGGGGTTCACCTCGACCGGCGCGGCCGCCCCCGGCGAGGCGATCGACTTCCACGTCACGGTCGACCCGCCGCAGCAGTTCAGCGTGGACATCTACCGCATCGGCCACTACGCCGGCGACGGCGCCCGCAAGATCACCACGAGCCCGCGCCTGTCCGGCATCGTCCAGCCCGCGCCGCTGACCGCCGACCGCACGGTCTCCTGCCACCACTGGTGGCTCTCCTGGCGGTTGCAGATCCCGTCGTACTGGAGCGTGGGGGCGTACGTCGCCGTCCTCACCACCACCGACGGCTACCGCTCGCACGTCCCCTTCACGGTCCGAGACTCCCGGCCCGCCGACCTGCTCCTGCTGCTCCCGGACATCACCTGGCAGGCGTACAACCTCTACCCGGAGGACGGCCACACCGGCGCCAGCCTCTACCACGCCTGGGACGAGGAGGGCCGCCTCCTCGGCGAGAGCGAGGCCGCCACCACGGTCTCCTTCGACCGGCCGTACGCGGGCGCGGGCCTGCCCCTGCACGTCGGCCACGCCTACGACTTCATCCGCTGGGCCGAGCGGTACGGATATGACCTCGCCTACGCCGACACGCGCGATCTGCACGCGGGCCGCATCGACCCCGCGCGCTACCGGGGCCTGGTCTTCCCCGGCCACGACGAGTACTGGTCGGCGACCATGCGCCGCACCACCGAGCTGGCCCGGGAGAACGGCACGTCCCTCGTCTTCCTCTCGGCCAACACCATGTACTGGCAGGTGGAGCTGGGCCCGTCCCCGTCCGGGGTGCCGGACCGGCTGCTCACCTGCCGCAAGCGGCGCGGGCCGGGCAGGCCGGCGCTCTGGCGCGAGATCGACCGGCCGGAACAGCAGCTCCTGGGCATCCAGTACGCGGGCCGCGTCCCCGAGCCGCACCCGCTGGTCGTACGGAACGCGGACCACTGGCTGTGGGAGGCGACCGGCGCTCACGACGGGGACGAGATCGAGGGGCTGGTCGCCGGCGAGGCCGACCGGTACTACCCGCGCACGGCCCTGCCCGACCACCAGGACCGCATCCTGCTGGCCCATTCGCCGTACCGCGACAGCGAGAAGGCCCGCCGCCATCAGGAGACGTCCCTGTACCGGGCGCCGTCCGGTGCGCTGGTCTTCGCATCCGGGACGTTCGCCTGGTCCCCGGCGCTCGACCGGCCCGGTCACGTGGACCCGCGGATCCAGCGGGCGACCGCGAATCTGCTCGACCGCATCTGCAAACGGGACTGACCGCGGGGGTGTCCCCGGACCAGCCATGGGGGCGGTCCCGGACGCACCGGCCGACCCCTGGCCGGAACACGTCGCCTGGTACGGGAGAATCAGTGGTACTCGTACAGAACCACGGGAGGCACCGTGTCCGGATTCGTCGAAAAGCCCGAGCCAGTGCAGGTCCCCGGCCTGGTCCACCTCCATACCGGCAAGGTGCGGGAGCTGTACCAGAACGAGGCGGGCGATCTGATCATGGTCGCCAGTGACCGCCTGTCGGCCTTCGACTGGGTCCTGCCGACGCCCATCCCGGACAAGGGCCGGGTCCTCACCCAGCTCTCGCTGTGGTGGTTCGATCAGCTCGCCGACCTCATGCCCCACCACGTCCTCGCCACGGAGCCGCCGGCCGGCGCGCCCGCCGACTGGGCGGGGCGCACCCTCGTCTGCAAGTCGCTGGAGATGGTGCCGGTCGAGTGCGTCGCCCGCGGCTACCTCACCGGCTCCGGCCTGCTGGAGTACAACGAGACGCGTACGGTCTGCGGCCTCGCCCTGCCGCACGGCCTGGAGGACGGCTCGGAGCTGCCCGCGCCGATCTTCACGCCCGCCACCAAGGCCGAGGTCGGCGAGCACGACGAGAACGTGAGCTACGAGGAGGTCGCCCGGCAGGTCGGCGCGGAGACGGCCGCGCAGCTGCGTCAGTCGACGCTCGCCGTCTACAGCCGGGCCCGGGACATCGCGCGCGAGCGCGGCATCATCCTGGCGGACACGAAGTTCGAGTTCGGCTTCGACAAGGAGGGCACGCTCGTCATCGCCGATGAGGTGCTCACCCCGGACTCCTCGCGGTTCTGGCCGGCCGACCAGTGGCAGCCGGGCCGCGCGCAGGCCAGCTACGACAAGCAGTTCGTGCGGGACTGGCTGACCTCCGACGCCTCCGGCTGGGACCGCAAGAGCGAGCAGCCGCCGCCGGCCCTGCCCGAGGAGGTCGTGGCCGCGACCCGGGCCAAGTACATCGAGGCGTTCGAGCTGCTGACCGGGACGCCCTGGTCGTAGCGGGTCGCCCCGGAGAACGGCGAGAGCCCCGGTCCGTGGGACCGGGGCTCTCGACTTCGCGGAGCGAACGACCGGGTTCGAACCGGCGACCTCAACCTTGGCAAGGTTGCGCTCTACCAA